>JAIOQL010000428.1 GCA_021413405.1 Leptospira sp. | reverse complement strand
CTGTCTATGAAGGATTCGGAATTCCTCTTCTTGAGGCAATGGCACATGAGAAATATTCAATTGTCTCAGATATCCCGACGTTCCGGGAAATAGGCAAAGATCGAATCAGATACCTTGGTCTTGAATCAACCAGGAAATGGGCCGGAGAAATAGTAAAATTTATGAATAAGCCAAAAAAAGTTAAATTTCATCCGGAGGAATTTACCTGGGAAGAATCCGCCAGGATTACCAAGAATGCTTTCGATCTTCTTTTAAAGTAATGAAATCGAAAATCAGAACTTTACTGATTGGTCTTGGGCGAATTGGCTGGACTCTCGAAAAAGACCCGCTGCGTTATCATCCGTGCACACATGCAGGTGTGCTTCTGTCTGAGTTCGGGAAAAAAAAATTTACACTCTCAGCACTCCTTGATGTCGACCAGGAAAAAATCAGCGAGTTTACGAGATTCTGGAAACTGGATCAGAAAAATCTGATTCTTCAAAGCGGGCAGATAGCAAATTCTGATATTCAGTTTGCTGTCATTGCAACAAATTCCGGATCGCATTTTAAAATCGCGAAATTTTGTCTCGAATCCGGAATCAGGTATCTGCTCATCGAAAAGCCAGCCTGTCTGACTTTATCCGAAATTAATGAACTTTTGAAATTAAAGAAAAAATACAAAGCTTGCATTTGGGTGAATCATGAAAGACGATACCACCCTGCCTACAGGTATGTAAAAAGACTGATCGATTCAGGACAGATCGGAAAAGTGAAATCAATCCGGGCCTCAGTCCTCACTTCTGTAGCACTTCCGGGTAACGCATATAAGAAAGATTCAGTCGGTGCTCTATTGCATGATGGAACTCATGCAATAGATTATATTCAGTGGTTGTTTGGAAAACCAAAGAAGGTTTTCTCCAGGGATATTTCCGGAACACCAGACAGGGTGATCGCACTACTTGAATATCCACAAGGGTTAAATATTTTTTTTGAAACTGGAGGTTTTGGGAATTATTTTCAGTTTGAAATTGATATTCTTTCCACAGAAGCCAGAGTGATTCTAAGTAATGACGGGCACACTTTTTTCCGGTCAAAAAAATCAGGACTTTACAAAGGCTTTCAGAGCCTGAAATCCGAAAAATTTCCTGTTTTTCCTAACAGGATACAGAATCCGTGGATAAATCTTTATTCTGAGATAGCAGCCTGCATATCAGAAGGAACCGGAACAGTTACAGGTCCTATTGAAGACAGCCGGGAGATTCTGGAGATCATAGAACAGATCCAGGTTTCTCAAAAGAATTCCTTGCATTTATCTATAAATAAATGATTCTGGCAATTAACTATTTCATGGCAAAAAGTAATAGAAGTGATCGCAATACTGTATTCACTTACAGAAACAAAAGCCATTTTTCCCGATTTCTGATTGCCTACTTCTTCTCCGTCAGAAAATCTTTCGTTCTCCTCTGGCATCACAAATTCTTAAGACATATATTAACCAGGGACCGGTTTTTGCGCCGGGAAGAAATTCTCTATAGAAACCTCGGTTTGGAATGCAGAATCCTTTTTTTGAAATTGGGTGGTGTCTACATCAAGGTTGGCCAGTTCATATCCAATCTCTCACACATTCTCCCGGATTATTTTATTGAAAGTTTCAATGACCTCCAGGATAGAATCCCCCCACATCCCTTTGCGGAAATAAAGGAAAGATTCCTGCTCGAAACAAAGGCTGAAATTGAATCTATTTTTCCTGACATTGATCCAACTCCCATCGCGTCTGCTTCAACTGCGCAAGTTCACACAGCTACAATAAATGGCGAAAAAGTTGCGATAAAAATTCTTTACCCGGATATTGAACAGCTGGTTGAAAAAGATCTTGAGACCATCTACTTTGTGATGAAGCGGATTAACAGGTATATAGTGAAATTCGATTTTAAACCAATTCACCGCGAGATTGAAAGCCTGATAAAACGGGAGATGAATTTAAGGAAAGAAGCAGAATCGATTACAAAGATGGCCGAGCTTTTCATCGAAGAACAGGAAATTATTTTTCCTTTGGTTCATGGAGAGTATTCGACTTCCGGTATCCTAATCACCCAATTTATTGAAGGGGTCAAAATTTCAGATTCTGCCCAGGTATCGGGAAAATTTGAACACAAATCAAAAGCACTGGAGCTGCTTCTCAGGGCTTATATCCTGATGATTTTCAAATATAAATTTTTTCATGCCGATCCTCATTCCGGCAATCTCCTTTTTACTCCGGATGGGAAACTTTGTTTTATCGATTTTGGCTGTATCGGTGAGATTTCTGAATCGACCAGGGCATCGCTTAGAAAGGTAATCATAAGTTCGATGAGCCGTGATTATTATGGCGTGATAGAAAGTATGGAAGAAATGGGATTTTTTTCCCGCGATGCAGACCGGGAGAAATTGGAGGAAATTGCCCAATTTGCATTTGAAAAATTTGAAAGATTTCTGTCTGATACAGAGTATTTCAGGAATATTTCTATTGATCAGTTGAATCCGGAAGAGAGCATTCAGTTTTTAAAAGGTATCAATTCAAGTCTTTCAGAACTTCTGAAAATCGCCCGGATTCCTATGAATTTTGTAGCATTGCAGCGAATCCTGGCTCTGCTTGTAGGAAACATCGCAATTCTTGACCCTTACCACACGATTTTCGATTATGCCGATCGCCCGTTCCGCCTCATCGTCCTCGGTGGCTCAAGTGTTGAACGAATTCTGAAAGAGGAAGGAAAAGACATTGTCGGAAACACTCTTTCGATTCCGGGGGAGTTGCACAGATCTCTTCTGAATATTAATCGTGGACGCTGGAATATCCGTGTCAGGGATGTTGACGCGCAGACTGGAAAATTTTATATTCTTGGACACCAGTTTATTTACACTGGTCTTTTTATTTCATTCATTCATTTTGCGATGAATTTCGAAACTCGCGGTAATATGATCGCAGCTTTGACATTTTATGTTGCCGGTGGATTGAATGCCTTTTTTCTATTAGTATCATTTTTAAGGAATAGATCAGACAAACGTAGTTATAAATAAAGGATTTGAAATGAATTATTTTGAAAAAAAATTCCTCGAAGTAGTTAAACTGCCCTATATCGCTTTCATAATTTCCGGGGTGGTTGTTGACCTCGTCACAAAATATTGGGTGATTCAAACATATAATGCTCATGATAGTCAATCTGTTATAGGGGATTTTTTCCGGATGACTTTGACATTCAATACAGGCTTTGTTTTCGGCTTCTTTCAGAATAACCCGGGAATTTCACTGGTATCTACCGGGATCGCGATTATTTTTTTGATCCTCTACAGATGGAAAAATTTTTCCCTCGGAAATGCCTGGGGATGGAATCTTGTTATGGTAGGAGCATTTGGAAATTTTATCGATAAATTTTTTGTAAAAATTCCGCCGGGAGGCGGTGTTCGTTTTGGACTTCGACCGTCTATGCCCGGTGAGTATATAGGTGTCGTTGATTTTCTGGACTTTGACTGGCCGGATTTTCTTCTATTTTCCAGGTGGCCTGCATTCAATGTGGCAGATTCGTGCGTTTCTGTTGGACTGGTTATTCTTATTTTTACTATGAATGTTGAGGAAAAAAAGGCGAAGAGCTAAGAACGGCAATTGATTCCGATTTTCTTAAAATCGGAAACCATTCTCACTTTTGAAAATTTTACAGACGAATTTCGCCTAAGTTCAATTTTTTTCTCTTCTTCGATTCGTGCGAATTCTATTCCCGATTCAGAGACAGACGATCCTGATTCAGTAGGGACAAAGCATTCCGGAAAAACATTGCTCTGAACAAATTGTTTGCCGTTTGGTTTTACTTCGACCACATCATTTTCCCTAAGAATGAAAATCTTGCCACTGTCCTTTGACCAGGAAACCGGCGGTAGGGTTGAAAAATAATGACCCTTAAAAGTGGTTAAGTTAGTAGCCTTCCAGTCCATGGAACTGAAAATTGCCAGGCTAATTTCTTCTGAAGGTTGTAAAATACTTCCAAAGGAGTAGAATAGGGCGGTGTATTTAGAGTCAGGAGAAGGAATTGCAGCCAGAACGGAATATTTTCTGGATCCACTTTCTTTTTTGAGATAGTCGATGAAAAGATTC
>JAIOQL010000061.1:3389-5667 GCA_021413405.1 Leptospira sp. | reverse complement strand
ACATTAAATGACAATATATTTGTGAATTTTTCAGATTTTCCGGAATAATCACATCTTTACCCTAATTTATTCCGGCATTCCTTACGATATTTCATAATAAGAACTAATCAAGCGGTGACACATAAATGAACACACATCTGAGAATATTATCATTTTTGCTTTTATCTTCTGTAATTGGGGCACAAACCCCTCCTGAGAAAAAAGCAGATAATCCACCGGCTGCTAAGGAAGGCGCAAATCAAAGTATTACTGAATTGGGAACTGCCTGTCGTGAAATAGAAGAAGCAAAGAAAAGCAGAAAACATGATGAAATGAAGGATTATTTCCCTCTTTCGGTTTTTGATCCAAAACTCAAAGTAAACCGCGTTTCCTTTGTCCGCAAACATGCCGGAAATGGAAAGGGAGAGTTTCTTGATGTTCAGTTAGAGCTGACAAATACAACTACAACAACGAATAATTATTCTATCTATGTTCTGGCACTCAATGAAACGGATTCTGTTGAAGATGATAAAAGGGGTCTTGTGCCATATCCTAAATGGAGAAACTTTGATCCATTGAAGGTAGACTTTGTAATTCATTTTTCAAATCTCATGCCCGTGAACATGGATCACAAAGAAATAATGGGCGAAAAAGATTATAATACCAAGAAAGCCTGCGTTGAGGAAAGGCAATTGCGTGGTGAAAAGGTGAAAATGTACGAACCTTCACTATGGCAATATGTTTTGTTTTTGTCCAAGAATTCCCAAAAAGCCCTGCCTTTTACAATTTATGGTGAGCAAGGACCACCCCCGGACAAAGTTATCGTGCATAACCTCAAACCAGGGACCGAGGAAGAAGAGAAAAAACAAATGAACTACACTTCTGAAAAGCACAATTATACCATGTATAACTCCAGATATCAGACAACAATCTTTAGTCACCATTACACCCAGTACAGACCGGATTTTTATACATATAACAAAGTAGTAGTTATGATTTTTGATCCAACCAGGCAGGCAAACCAACTGGTTTACAGGTCGTTCTTTGATCTTGGAAAACTGAAAATGACTTACTAAAAAAAATCTCTGAAGACGAGATCGGTCACCGGTCTCCATTCAACTGTATTCAGGTTCAATTCTATCCAACCACGGGCATAGTCCCATCTTCCATCGTGAGGAAGCTTCTGTCCATACATCGAATTCAGGTATTTGTATGATTCCATGATATCAAGAAGATCTCTCTTTTTGACTGAAAGCTTTTTCTTCGCGGAAATCTTTTTAGCGGGCATTAATTTCAGCTTAAAAGATCTCAGCAATTTCGTCTACTAAAATACAGAAAGGATAGCCCGGGTCATTGACAGATTGCTCCCTGACGGTTTGTACGTTCTTTAAATAATAGTCGATAGGGGCACTGTGAGGCTGACTGCAAACTCTCCGCGAAGAATCTAACCGGTATTAGATTCTTCGGTGCTCTCAGAATGACAGATTCAACTCTTTGTCTTTGCGTCTTTGCGGCATAATTCCATTTTCAGAAAACAAATGGAAGGTCTATGATTTCAGGAGACCTTCTGGTTTCTTTTTGTTTTTCCGGTTTATTCAATTTTCTTTTATAACTTAATATTTTTCTGTGTTTTTTCTGATACTTCTGGCTATGAATTGCCTCAAAGATCGCTTCGAAGGATTTTTCAATTCTTTCCTTATTTATTTCAGATCCCGGGGATTTCCTGGAAGTTTCTGTATTTAAAAAAGTTTGAGTATTCATCTGCTACCTCTTTTGTCTGAAGATGAATACAGAATAGCACGGTGACCGGACAAAAAGATCAGAAAAACCATAAAAACTTAAAATTTATTGTTTTCCTGAAAAACTTAAATTTTACTGTCTATTAGAAACATTATGGTATTCAATATCGATGAGCTGCATTCCAAGTTTACGTCGGGTGAAGAGTTCTCGATCAAATTAGCCTTCAGTTCAGAAGAGGTTAACCAGCAGATCAATAGTCTTCTTTTAAAGATGATGGGATTTTTAGATCAGCTCTTTCTGACAGAGGTGGTCTATACCATCCTGAAAGAAATCCTGATCAATGCAAGCAAGGCCAATGCCAAAAGGGAATTTTTCAAAAGAAACAACTATGATATAAATAATCCTGCCCATTATAAACTGGGAATGGAGAAATTTCGTGCAGACGTCACTGAAAAGTGGGACAAGCAGGAAGAATTCCTGACGAATTCTGAATACTTCATCATATTCCGCGGAAAAAAAAATGACCGGTTCCTTACATTCTTAATAGAAAATAAATATT
>JAIOQL010000061.1:0-3374 GCA_021413405.1 Leptospira sp. | reverse complement strand
ACAATGATCTTTCGGACGCATTTCTTGATATGTCTGATACCCAGGAAAGTGCGGGTCTCGGGATCATTCTCACCCAGCTTCTTCTTAAAAACACAGGCATTGGCCAGCAGAATTTTAAGATTGAATCGGATGGAAAAAAAACTCTCGTTTCCCTGAGGATTCCGGGTCAGCTCGTTCCATTAAACATAGCAAACAAATTCAAGGAAAAAATTCTCAACGAAATCGAAGGGCTTCCTCCTTTGCCGCAAAGTCTGACAAGGATAATCGAGATGTGCAATAATAAAGATTCGGATATGAATCATATTGCTTCTGAAATAGAGAAAAATCCTGCGTTAAGCGCCGATCTTCTGAAACTTTCTAATTCCGCCGGGTTTGCGGCCAGGAACAAGGTAAGCACAATTCAGGCAGCGGTGAAAGTTGTCGGCTTGAAAAATATCAAGAATATGCTCTATGTCTCCGGTGTCCGGAAGATCATGGATGGTCGCTACACGAAACTCCAGGAAGTTTGGGATCATTCAAATAAATGCAGTTTCATTGCCCGCTATCTTGCGACAGAAATGGGAAAATTGAAGTATGCCGATATAGGATCTGTCGGAGGTCTTCTGCACGATCTGGGAAAACTTGTTCTTTTATCGATCGACAAAGCAATTTTTATGAAGATTTCTGATTATCGGGATCGTGACCAGAGCAGTTCAACGGTAATTGAAGAGATTTCGCTCGGAATCAGTCATCCGACACTTGGTGCGATGCTGGCAAAAAAATGGGGATTCCCTGTTGATGTCACTGCGGCAATTGAATTCCATCATCGTCCGTTCATGGCTCCACCAGAGCACAAAGATCTCGCGGAGCTAGTTTATCTTGCGAATCTGATTACCGATGTGATTCATTCTAAGGCAAATTTTTATGCCATTGACCGTAATATTCTAAAAACATATTCACTTGATAAAAAGGAAGTTTTCGATAATTTTATTCATAAGATAAATACACTCTACGCCGCTCAAAGCGAACAATCTCCTAATTGATCGAACTAACAAACATTTCCTTTATCCGGAATGAAATTCATATTCTTAAAAACGTAAATGTAACCATTCAGCAGGGCGAGCATTGGGTAATCCTCGGTAAAAACGGATCCGGAAAAACCACCCTGATAAATATTCTCTATGGTATGCTTTGGCCGAGCTCCGGACATGTTAGCGCTTTCGGTGAAACCTACGGTGAGATTCCATTAAAAGAAATTCAGTCAAGGATTGGAATCCTTCAAAGTTCTTACCAGGAAGAACGGTTGCAAAGAAATCTGACCGTGGAAGATATCGTGGGGAGCGGTCTCACATCAACCATCGGGATCTATCGGGATTTTACCGGAATTGAGTCAGGGATAATTGCAGAAAATTTAAAGGACAGCGGGTGGTATTCGCGGAAATCTGAGTTGTATTCTAAGCTTTCATCCGGTGAGAAGAAAAAAATCCTGCTTCTCCGTTCACTGATCTCGGCTCCTGAAATCCTGATTTTGGATGAACCATGTTCATCGCTTGATATTTCAGCGAGAGAAGATTTTCTTTTGCTATTGAAAAAGGAAAAAGAAAAAAGAAATCTGACCTCAATTCTAATTACTCACCGGATCGATGAGATTCCGGAATTCTATTCACATATACTGATGCTCAAAGATGGCGAAGTGTTTGCATCAGGCCCGATAGAGAACCTGATGAATGACGAAAATCTTTCGGGGTTGTTTGAAAAAAAAATTAAAGTCGCCATGGCAGATGGACGTTATGCTGCATTGGCGACTGGAAATTTTTAGAAGATTATTTCCCTGATGCAGAATCTCTGATCACATAGGCCCCTATCTCATTTTTCTGGATCTGGGTAGTTCCTTCAAAAATACAAAGGATCTTTGCGTCTCTCATAAGTTTTTCTACAGGATATTCTTTGGTATATCCATAGCCGCCAAATATCTGGACCGCATCCGTAGAGCATTTCATGGCTCCTTCTGAGGTGTAGGCTTTGGCAATTGCAGCGAATTTTGGAAGATTCGAATCGTTTGAATCCGCCATTCTTGCAGCCTTATAGGTAATTTCTCTACCGGTCTCAGTGATGATCGACATATCAGCCAGCATATGTTGAACAGCCTGAAAGCTGGAAATTTTTTTCCCGAACTGTTCGCGTTCTCTCGCATATTTTGCTGCGTGATCAAGTGCAGCCTGGCATACACCAACTCCGAATGCCGCAACAAACGGTCTTGAAGCGTTCAGTGTTTGCAGCGCATAGATGAAACCGAGATTTTCTTTTCCGATCAGATTTTCCTGCGGAACTTCTACA
The DNA here is from genome assembly GCA_021413405.1 of Leptospira sp. Lineage (GTDB taxonomy): Bacteria > Spirochaetota > Leptospiria > Leptospirales > Leptospiraceae > JAIOQL01. Next base: position 1,058 of record JAIOQL010000061.1, on the reverse strand, counting down.
TTTTCAAAAATAATCTGACGTGTGTCACTGGCACGGATCCCAAGCTTGTCTTCTTTTTTTCCAACTGTCAGGCCGGGTGAATTTCTCGGGACATAGAAACAACTGACACCTCTTGTGCCACGATTGCGGTCTGTATAAGCAAATACAGTGTAGGCGTCTGCATTTCCGCCGCCGGTTATCCATTGCTTTGTTCCATTCAGAATATATTTGTCACCTTTCTTCTCAGCTTTTGTAGTCATTCCAGGAACATCTGAACCTGCTCCAGGTTCAGACAAACAAAATGAGATTCCATGATCACCTGATATTACCGGTTCGAGCCATTTCTTTGCCTGCTCAGGGCTTGCTCCCTTTAAAATTGGAAGTGATCCGAGTGCTGTGTAACCGAAACAGAGAGTTATTCCAAGGCAACCCCATGACATTTCTTCAATCATCAGGCATTGTTCTATAGAACCGAGACCCATTCCACCATACTCTTCTGGAATGGTTATCCCGTTTAATCCTAATTCTTTTCGCATCCTCTTTACCAGTTCAACAGGATGTTCGTTTTTCTGATCCCATTCGTGGGCGACGGGGGCAACTTCTCTTCTGGTGAAATCCCGGACTAAGTCTCTGATCTGAAGCTGGTCTTCTGTAAATGGTTGGTACATAATAATGTCCTTGTAATGGAATGGTTCTTACTCTATTATTTTTGTATTCATTCAAAAATCAAACAGAATTATATCACTATAGAACTTCTATTGTCATTCTCTTTTCGTAAATATCCGGAAACCTTTCTATGTCTGAAAAACCGGATCGTCACGGAGAATGATTTTTCTTATGCCAGTATTCTGTCTTGGAGTATCGTGCAGAAACAACAATTGAAAGGGCTGAACAAACTGTTTCAGCGATTCCAATGAATCCGAAATAGTGCTCAAAATACCTGTTAAATTACAATTTTCTCAAAAAAACACAAAACTTTGCGTTTTTTTTTGATCTGAATGCACTTTTTTTACCTGTACCTTAGTAGTATGAAGAATATACAACCACTGCTAATTTCAATAGAAGAGAGTATCGAAAGG
>JAIOQL010000531.1 GCA_021413405.1 Leptospira sp. | reverse complement strand
CAGTTGTGCTTTTCATAGTCGGGGACATCAATTCCGGCGGCAAAAAACTCACTGCTGGCGAAATTATTAACGAAACCGATCTGGTAAAAACAGGAAAGAAATCCACCTGTGATCTACAGATCCGTGAATCAGATGCTGAAATTATTATCCGGTTGAAACCAGAAACAGAATTCCAGCTCAAAAGTAAGTCTGTCGGAAACGGGAAGAAAATGCAGGCACTTGTCCGGGCCGGATCAGGAATGTTCAATGTATCAAAAAAATTGAAGCAGGAAGAAATTTTTGAAGCACTCTCTCCAACCAGTCTAGCCGGGGTTCGGGGAACAAAGTTTGAAATGAATGTATCTTCTGACGGTTCTTCGGTTGTAAACGTTATTGAAGGAAAAGTTGCATCCCGTCCCAGGCTATCACAGGTAGAAGATCTACCGGAATCGCTTGTTCAGAAAAGTGAAATGTTAAGTAATGTTGTTTCTTCATTGGAAAGCAATGAACAGATTATGGAAAAGGGACAATTCGTCAGCATCAAAAAATCAGATACAGATAAAATGATTAAAGAAACTGGTGTTTCCGAAGTAATTGCAAAAGCGAATCTGGAGATCAAAAATGGAATGTCAAACGCGGAGATTCAAAAAGAAATCGAGAAAATTGAAAAGTCTGTAGAAGAATCGGAAAAAAAAGAATCTCTGAAAAAGAAAATAGAATTTAAAAATCAGGTAAAAATTGAAAAAATAAAAGATCAGGAACTTGCCAGAAAAATCAAGGAATATGAAGAGTTGATTGCGGTTGAAAAGAAAAAACTCGAGGATTCGAGGAAAGTAAATGATGTGATTAAAGAACGTAACATTAAAGAAAAAGAAATATTAATGAAGCGTATCGAACAGATTGTCGGCAAAAGTTCTGAAACTTTAATTTTAAAGAACGGGATTAAAATCCAGGGAGTAATTTTTCAGGAAGGCTCAACATATATAGTTTTGACTCCCCATGGAAAGGAGACATACCCGGAAGATCAGGTCGAAGGACTGGAGCTCTAAAATCATAGTTCTCCTTTTTTAGTTCCAATAGTAAACTATTTTTGCCGGGTGAAATTCATATCTCCCGGCAATTTTTTATCATTTTACAATGGTTTTGATGGTGAGATAAATTATCTTCGTTCCGTTCACAAGATTTTCAATTGAAATGTATTCGTCATTCCCATGAATAAGATCAATTTCTTCTGAAGTGAAAACACCTGGGATCATCCCGTACGATGGAATTCCGATCGCGCGAAAAAAAGCAGTATCCGTCTGGGCCGGTGTGAGAAAAGGAGCAATCACTGCGTCCGGATGAAATTTTTTGATGCTTGCACCAATTGTCAGATACAATTCATTTTCAGACGGGGAGCTGCTTGCCGCTCTTCCAAAAAACCTTGTAACAGTTATGTCTTCATCATTAATCGTTCGGCGTATCTGCTCTGTGAACTCATCCGGGTCAGTGCCTGGCAGAAGCCGACAGTCTATTTCTGCAATAGCGTTTGTTGGGATCACATTTACTTTTTCACTTCCCTCCAGCCGGGTAATCGAGATTGTATTTCTCAATATCGCATTCATCGAGGTGCTTTTTGCTATGAGCCCGCCTGCAAGTCTCTGGATCAGTCTACTGTCGATGTTTTTGAGTATGAAAGAATTTGGAAAATCCTGCGATTTCCCAAGTTCATAAAAAAACTTTCTTACTTCCGGAGTAACCTCAAATTCAGTTCCTTTTTTTTCAATCCTCGCAAGTGCACGCAGAAGTTTTTGAACGGAAGTGAGGGTTTGCGTAGGAGGTTTTGAACCATGACCCGGAACCCCTTTCGCTTCCAGCCTGAGCCAGGCTGATCCTTTTTCTCCAACCTGTACCGGAAACAATATCTGGCCCTTTTTTACGGCTCCGATTGTACCTACAGATCCTTCGTTCAGAATAAATTCAACATCAACATCGCTTTTTCGTTTTTCAATCATGTGACGAACCCCGAGAGAAGCAGCCTTACACCCATTCCTTTGTCGTCTAACGCACCTCTTCCATAAATTTTTCCGTTCTCGATGAGGCCCGAAAGAGGCGGCTTTGTCCATCTTGATTTTTCTATCGGGACAACATCCATATGGTGCAATAGCATTACAGGTTTCTTTGTTCCATTCCCTTTTAGCCTTGAATAGAGTACTGCTCTTCTGGGAAGAAATTCAATAATTTCAGAGGAAATTCCTTCTTTATCCAGAATTTGTTTTAGAAATTTTGCTCCATCAATTTCATTTCCCGTTGGTATTCCAGTTTTCAATGCAAGATCCGGATTATTTACAGTATCAATTTTTATATAGTCAGAAAGCCATTTCACTGTTTCTGTCTCGACGTTTTTCCAATTTACCTCAGAATCGCTTGCAAGCTGTATTTTTGAAAAATCAGAACCTGGCTCTGTTTTGCATTGATAGAAGAAAGAAAATAGTGAAATGAAAATGAGAAGAAAAAGTCTTTCGTACATGAATAATTCCTGCCTGTTTTATATTTTTGAACTATCGATCCAAAGATTTCAAAAAATAAAAATCAGGTAAAAATCTTCGGGCCAGTGCCCTATAAATTAACATTTTACGGGTGGCTCAAGTAAAAAAGTTTAGTGTTAAATAAATTTAAAGGCTCCATTAGTACGAGAACAATGCATCAATGAGTGTTCATCTTCTGATTTTGTAATAGATTTTACGATAAACCTGGACGGGAATCCGTCGTAGCATGACTACCCTTGAGGAAAATTCTGATATAGTAGGGGGAACTCCACGATCGTAGAATTTTTCCGCAAGAAGTGCCCCCCAACCGGCGATATCCAGCATCAATAGGAGCGTAAACAGCCCTGTTTTCGACAAACCCAGATAATCTGACAGATTATCAAATTCAATCCAGTCAGGATTGAATGGTCTGAAATTCTTTTTCACGAGATCTTTCCCTGGATCCTGAAATCTTTTCTTTACAGTCTTCCGACTGCCCAACGCTCCCGACATTATCAAATAGCTATATCTTTTGATCAGATAATGGAAATAAATTTCTCTTCTCCCACGATCAGTGCGTTCCCGAAAATCCTGTAGAAAACGGCCCGGTACGAGAAGAGAAGACTGTGTCCTCGGATGTTCTATTGGAAAAAGCGGCATATTCTCAGTCCTCCTATAACCCTCAAATATATCAGGTAAAAAAT
>JAIOQL010000530.1 GCA_021413405.1 Leptospira sp. | reverse complement strand
AAAAACAGTATCCCCAACCATGCCAGTATCCAAACCCCACCCATGACAAAAGGGTCAGTGATAATGTGATCAGGTTCAATTTCCTGGTCTTGGGGGATATCCATCCAAGAACGTTGATCAGGATTATTGTATTATGGAATATCCATAGGAAGTAATGGAGAATCATCAACCGAATTTCGAAATTCATACCCTTCCATTGTCGTAGTTCCGACAAACCGTGTTCAACCGTTTTCCATTAATTTTAATGCACTGCACTATAAATCCTTGACCATGTAGTTTATGTCAAAAAAATGGTTTTATGGCTATATTCATAACTATTTTATTCATGTCGATTTATTCGATCGATATTCTATTGCTCTTTTTTTTCGGGCTCCATTCCTTTCTTATGATTTTCCTTTATCGCAGGAATAAGCAGTATTGCGTTAGCGACCCGGAGAGAACTTTTCTTGTAAATGACCCGAACCTTCCTTTGGTTACGGTTCAGCTGCCCGTTTATAATGAATTCTATGTAATTGAAAGACTCATTGATTCTGTTGTCGGATTGGAATACCCAAAGGAAAAACTGGAAATCCAGGTTCTGGATGATTCAACCGATGAGTCTATGGAAAAAACAAGGGGAATTGTAAATCATTATAGGGAACTTGGATTTGATATCCATCATTTGCACAGAACTGACCGGACAGGTTACAAAGCTGGTGCATTGGAGAAAGGTCTCAATGTTGCACACGGGGAATTCATTGCAATATTCGATGCTGACTTTGTTCCGGAATCATCGTTTCTTTTAAAAACAATTCCTTATTTTTCAGATTCTAATATCGGTCTTGTCCAAACGAGATGGGGACACATCAATCCGGACTACAATATACTTACGAAGGCGCAAAGTTATGGAATCGACGGTCATTTCATGATCGAACAGGTCGCAAGAAATTGCAATCATCTCTGGATGAATTTCAACGGAACTGCGGGTATCTGGAGAAAAGAATGTATAACTGATGCGGGCGGATGGGAGCACGACACCCTGACAGAAGATTTTGATTTATCCTACAGGGCTGAGCTCAAGGGATGGAAATTCCGTTATTTCAAAGATATCGTTTGCAAAGCAGAAATTCCGGCAATGATCACTGCATATAAATCCCAGCAATTTCGCTGGTGCAAGGGTAGCATTCAGACTGCGATGAAACTCCTCCCTACAATCTGGAAATCAAATTTCGGTTGGAAGATAAAAGGTGAAGCAATTGTTCACTTGATTAACTATTCTGTTTGTCCCCTGATGATGCTAAACATTCTATTTACAGCACCACTTCTTCTTATGGAGTATTGGTCAGGATTCAATTTTTATGATCTTCCGGTTGCCGTTCTTTTTGCTACAGCAGCTTTATTATCTGTTGGATCAATTGGTCCTCTTTTCTTTTATGCATATTCTCAGAGAGAAATTCGCCCCGACTGGAAATCGAGGCTTCTATTCCTTCCTATCATGGTAATGATTGGAACCGGGATTGCTGTAGTAAATACGAAGGCATGGCTTGAGGCAGTTCTCGGAATTAAATCCGGATTCAAAAGAACTCCAAAACTAAAAATTGAAAATGCACAGGATAATGTTCGGGACAGACAAAAATATGGGATTCCTTTGGACTTTCATGTAGTTCTGGAATTTTTCATGGGTCTTTATTCCGTTGCCTGTATTTATATTGCTTTCAAGGTCGGTAAGCCATACATTGTCGGATTTCTTGTCATCTATGCTCTTGGATTTTTCTTTGTTGCGATTAATTCAATGCGTGAAGCACTCTGGAGTATCAAGCCAGCTGGATTTACGGGTGAACCATCTGCAATCGAACCTGAAACGGCTTGACGTTAGAGGGCTCCAAAAATATCGTAACAAAGTCAAGGAATTTGTAATGAATTTATGACTCCGCGGCTGTTCATTTCAACTTTAGGGAGTAACTGATTAATATGAGTGAAAAGGTATATTGCGCCAATTGTCTCCATTGTGTAACTGTCCGACATGTTGAACCCGAACAGGACAAATATATCCTTAGAGTTAAATGCACCAAAAAGAAATGGTCCAAGCGTTCCGGGGAAGAGAAATTATATAAATATTTTACTGTAGCAAGAAGGATGCAAACCGATTGCGAATTCTATGAAGAAATGGGAGAAATTCTACCTTACATCAAGAATCTCAAAAAAGAACTTCCTATCAAAGATGAAATTTATATGATTAAGACTCAAAGCTAAGCCTGTCGGCGAAAGTTTTGGGGATTTATTTGCTATTAAATCTTAAATTCATTGGCTGGGTTGGCAAGGATAGTATCCTAAAAACAGAGTTCGTGCAACTGGTATCGGGCGAGATACATAGTAATATACAGCGGTTCTTTTGATATCCTTTAATTCAGCACCGGTTTTTTAATACAAAAAACACAAAAATTCAATTCTAAATGAATCTGTTTTCAA
>JAIOQL010000476.1 GCA_021413405.1 Leptospira sp. | reverse complement strand
AACGTTTCATCAGAAGATTTACAAAGAAGAGCAATAGAGCTTCTTTTTGGCATTACGATTCTCGCAGTTCCGATTTGGTCTCTTATTTATTGGCAATACGATTTGAAATTAGCCGCCGCCATTCCGATTTTATATTCGACCGTTGCGTCAGTAAACATAATTCTCTACTGGATTCGAGGGAAAAAACATTTTAAGGTATTTCTGGTTTGTTGTTTCACTTTATACTTCATTTTGCCGCCAACACTTCAATGGGTGCTGGGAGGATATCGAAACGGCAGTGCAGTTATTATCTGGATGTTCCCGGTGATCGTTGCTGCATTTATTTATCAGGGAACTAAATCAGCGATTTTGTGGGGAACACTGTTTATGGTAGTCATGGTGATTTCTGTTTTTTCACCTGCTATTGTAGGTAACCCATCCGGTCAGAGTTTACCTGATCATATCATCGATATTTTTTTCGTTCTAAATATATCAGTCGTTGGCATTATCGTCGCGGGAGTTATTTATTATCTGGTGGGTACGATATCGAAACGTTCTAAAGATCTATCAGGCGCTTTGAAAGATATAACGCAGTTAAAAGAATTGCAGGATAGTGATTACTTTTTGATTAGCTATTTGAGTAACCCTTTAAGCGGTGTACGGATTAAAAGTGAAAATATCCAGATAGAATATTTGATAGAGCAAAAGAAACGGTTCACTTATAAGAACAAACATCATGAAATTGGAGGGGATATTTGCATCGCTGAAGAGATTATGTTAAGGGGAAGAAAATATTGCGCATTTCTAAATGGTGACGCAATGGGAAAATCTCTCCAGGGAGCTGCGGGAGCTATAATTATGGGAAGTCTATTTAGAGCAGCCGTGAATCGGAATCACAATCATCGGAGTAATCTTTTACCTGAATTGTGGCTTCAGAATTGTTATTCGGATTTTCAACAACTTTTTGAATCGTTTGACGGTTCCATGTTTATGTCAATTGCATTCGGACTTCTCGATGAAGAATGCGGTATGCTCTATTATTTTAATGCGGAGCATCCATTGTCGATGAGTCATTATTCTTGCGAGGGATCGAGACAGCTAATGGTGATTTAATAGGAATCAGAAATTTTCTCGAAAAACAGGGTAAATTTACAGACGATCTAAGTTTAATGAGTGTAAAATATAGATCCAATTCTGGGATTGCAAATGATCGAATTAAGCGGAAAAGTCAAATTGATGATTCTTTAACACATTTGGCTGAAACCGCAAACTCAAGAGATTTCGTAGCCTGCGCATCACTGGCAGACGAATACATACGATCCTTTCCCGAGTCGACAGCACTATATCGCGTTGCCTCAATTTTCCATAGAAAATCAGGGAATTTACAAATTGCCGCCGACTATGGAGAAGCTTATAGAATAAGAAAAGGCGGAGACCTGCGCAATTTACTGCATTTGTCAAAAATTTATTTAAAGTTGGGAAACCATTTTAGAGCATCTGCATTGATCAATCGGGCAGGAGCTCTCAGCCCGGGTGATTCAAGGGTTGAGAGACTCATGTCCCAGTTGCTCTAATTTATGGAAGAAGCAAAAAATAGTGAATGCACCACGTCTGATTGAACGAATTCTTTTTTTAAAAATCGTTCAAGGCCTATGTAAATAAGCCTCGCATGCATTTCCGGAATTATCAAAGACCAACTTGTGTCTTTAAAAACCGGTTTTCCCGGAATCATGATCATTCTGAATTCAGTATTCATGATTTCGTGTGAGGGAATTTAAAAATGACTAACTCAATGCGTTTTGTGGATTTATTTTCCCGATTGTAAAAATCGAAAAAATATTTTCTTAATTTATTTCATCCGTTACCGGGCTTGTATTTCATGTTTTTAAATCTCACAGAAAAATTCTTTGTTATCCGAAAAGGGTTAACGCAACCAGTAGAAGTGTGGAATTACAATCTGAAATAAAGAATTTTACGTCTGGTTTTTTCACGCGGAGAACCTATCCAATGGTTTGTGGAAGATGAGATATTTTGTCTCCGGATTCCTGTCCCCGGACGACAGTCCAGGCTGATCGTTGTATAATTCAAAGAAACTTAGAATTTGATTATTTCTACATGTTCCAATCATTATGTGCGAAAAGAAACTCTTGTTATTTTTGTTTCCGATATTCATTCAATGCTCTGCATATCAGACAAGTAACGCTTGTGATCCTTCTTCAACGGCCTTTACCAAAAGTATGTTTGCCAAGAGTCTACTTGGTGATAAGAACGCTCATTGTGGAATCAGTTTTCATTCAATTTCCAATTCTTCTTCTGCAACAGAAATTTCTGCAATTCCCTCGGGTGTCACTGCATCGTCAGGTATAAATCAGAATACCGTTTCCTGGAATAATCCGACTGGAGCTACGTCCTACAATCTTTATTGGAGAAACATTTCCGGTGTTACTAAAGGGAACGGGAATAAAATTAAAAACGTCACATCCCCTTATAACCATTCAGGTTTGCCTAATGGGACGATTTATTATTACATTGTCACTTCGGAGAATTCAGTGGGGGAAAGTGATGCTTCATTTGAAGTAAGCGCAGTTCCCTCGGCACCTTGTGGTTCCTGTCGTATATTTGTGACCGTTGGCGGCTATAACACAGCCGCGCCTGCAACCCAGTTCAGCAGTCCTGCAGGAGCGGATGCATTCTGCAATAGTGATACAGGGAAACCAACTACTCGAAATTACAAGGCATTGATTGTTGACAGTGCAAATCGAATTGCATCGGTGACTCCATTCACCGGAGCGGGACAGGTTGATTGGGTGTTTTTTCCGGATACTGACTATTTCCGTTCAGATGGAGTGACACCAGTTTTGAAAACTAATTCAAATGGAATTTTCCTGTTTGGAACTCTTGCAAATGCCGTAGATTCATCGGGGCAATACTACACCGGGCTCACTGCTGACTGGACATCATCTTTGGTCGGAACCTGCTCTGATTGGTCCGACCATGCAGGTGGAAATGCAAATGCCGGACAGGCAATACAAACAGGTTCAGGATTCATCAACCAGACCTTTGTGAGCTGTACTTCAGGAAATCAGTTACTTTGTGTGGAGCAATAGGAAATATTTTACTCCGGATTCCCGTCCCAGGACGACAGGGGATTTATTTGTGCTATTATACTTTAAACAAATGAACCTTTGAATTCTTTCTCAAAGGAAACTCTTTTTGATTAATTTTTTCTAAGAATCAGGCAACCTGAATTTCAAAAAGATTCTTGATATGTGAAAAGCACCTGGCTGGCGATAATCCGGCTTATTAAAAAATATCGTTTTGATTTTGAGGAGTTACCATATTCGATGGGTAACCTTTGGTAAATTGGCTTAATGAAAAGAAGTATTATCCCCATTTATGAAAATATTTATTTCAAATAAAATTATTAAGTCCTTAGACGATCTCAGGAGAAATGTGCAGGAAATAATATGATTAAAACAAAGGTATCTGATCAAATTGGCATTGAAGTTTATTTCAATGAATTAATCCATTCCTGGATTAATTACCTTTTGATTTCCGCCGCGATTTTATTCCCGGTATTTTGTGTGTTGGATATGGTCGTAATTGAAAAGCTGGATATTCCGCTTCTTACCCGGCTGGCAATTTATCGGCTCGTAGCAGTTGTCATTCTTTTAGCTCATTTCTTTTTTTTGAAAAGGCGGACACCCGGTCCAAACTCTTTTCTTCATGGATATTTCACCCAGATATTAATGACGATAGTAATTTCATTCATTATCCTGGAATTAGGCGGGATTTCTTCTCCATATTATGCTGGAATTGCATTGGTTATTTTTGGCCATGTCATTATTCCCTGGAAAGCAATCCATGCAGTGATCAGCGGAATCCTGAGTATTTTGATTTATCTTTTCATAAATATTGAATTCGGACCGGATTTTCCTGTTTCTATCCTTGTGAACAATGTGTATTTTCTGGGATCATCTGTGATTCTTGCGGGTATTGTCAACCTGATCCGTTTTGAACTGCTGAAAAAAGAATTTTTCTTACGGACGGATCTGAAAAATACAAGGGATGCATTGTGGGGAGAAATGGAACTTGCGCAGAGGATTCAGACCTCTTTATTGCCTGAAAAGCCGGAATTAAAAGGCTATGAAATCATTGGATACATGAAAACCGCAGATGAGGTTGGCGGTGATTACTATGATATCATTCGGAGCGAAAACAGACAATTTGCAGTGATTGGAGATGTATCGGGACATGGAGTTTCATCCGGTCTTATCATGATGATGGCACAGACAATTTTACATACGATTATCCAGGGAAACAGAAAAGAGGCGACCTGGGAAATATTAAGTAAAGCGAATGAAACCTTGTCAGGTAATATTTTGAAATTAAAAGAAAGTAAATATATGACAATGACTCTAATGGAACTCGAGCAGAATGGAAATGTAAAATATTCCGGAGCTCATTTGGATTCATTGGTCTACAGGAAAAAAACAGATCGCATTGAAAGATTTAAGAGTCATGGATATTGGCTGGGTATGGAAAAGGATATTTCAATATTTTTAACAGAGCAGGAAGCCAGAATGGAGGAGGAAGATATTCTGCTATTATATACAGACGGTGTCACGGAAGCAATAGGACCGGATGGAAATTTGTTCGGATCAGAAAAACTGG
>JAIOQL010000475.1 GCA_021413405.1 Leptospira sp. | reverse complement strand
TCTGAAAGGTCACGCCATAGCGGGAGCCCTTTTTAAACTTCTCCTGCAGATCGGGACTCACTTCAACAATTTCACCGATCCATTCGTGCCCCAGTGGAAAAACCCCGCGAAACAGTGTCTTTCCGTGAATAATCGGCAAATCGAGATCACACCTCGCGATTGAAACAGGTTTAAGTATCGCCTGCCCTGCTCCATTGATCTCCGGCTCCGGTACATTTTTCCAATCTATCCTGTTTGCTGAGATGTATTCCAATTGCTTCAAATTATGCCTCCGATAGACTGCTCAGTCTATGTCAAGAAATTCACCGGTAGACCAATTAGTCTACTTTTTTCTTGAATTGCTGGCCGGAATATAAAAATTGTTAGAATGAATGAGAAAGAAGGTCCAAGAGAACGGCTGGTCGCTGCCGCCAAAAAACAATTTATTGAAAGAGGATTTGAAAGCGCTTCAACGAATGATATACTGGAACTTGCCCGGTCGCACAAAGGCAGTATGTACAGATATTTTTCCGGCAAGGAAGAACTTGGTGTAACGGTCCTGGAATCAATCAGTTCTGAATTCCTGGATGGATTGAGACAACTCGCAGCGAAGACAGGAACATGGGAAGAATTTGTAAACCGTTGGATCCGGCTTCTGATGAAACAGGTCAATTCAGGGAAATTTCGCGGATGTCCTCTCAGCCGGTTCATCAACGGCGTACCTTCGAATTCAGCAATATTGAAGAAAATCGGGAAGGAAACATACGAAACCTGGGCAATTGGAATAGGAAAAATCCGGTTAGACTTCACGCATGAAACAAATGCATCATCTGCGCAGATCAAAGAATCAGGCCATCGGATACTCCGTTTTTATGAAGGAGGAGCACAATCCTATTTGATCACCGAAGACAATACCGTCTGGATAAGTCTGAAAAACGACCTGTTACAATTCGCATAATCCGATCCGGCTGACGGAAACTCAATCAATATCTCCCGGCCACCCCGACAGCGGAGCGTCAAAAAAAACTTGTATGATATGTGCACTTATTATATATGTCTATACTATAATATATCTTATTAAAAGGAAAGGATATGTGGACAAAACAACATTCAGTCGTCACAAAGAAAGTATCAAAGGAACAGATGTGGAAACTTTTCGCCAACGTTAACAACTGGGAATTATGGGATCCCGGAATAGAATATGCGAAGATGAACGGAAAGTTTGAACAGGGAAACCATTTCATTCTAAGACCAAAAGGAGGTCCTGAAATTAAAATTAAGATCATCGAAACCATCCTGAATAAAAAATTCGTAGACCTGACTGAATTTCCGTTAGCAAAAATGTATGGGGAACACACTTTCGAAGACACGAAGGAAGGACTCAGAATTACCACAAAAATGACTGTGACAGGTCCTTTGGGTTTTCTCTGGAGAAAAATTGTGGCCGAAGGAATCGTGAAGGGTTTACCATCCGATATGGAAACCCAGATCACGGTCGCGAGCAAACTTTGAAACAGAAAAAATTCTGGATTGCTGTAATTTCCCGGGATCTGGCAATGGAAGCGGTGACCGGGAGATTTATCCAGGAGTGCGACGCAAAGAATGAATAATGGCGAAAACCTGATTATTTTGGAATAGTGAGAAATGAAAAAAACTGACAATACTTTCAGTTTTGAACAGGCAGAGGATAGTTCGGGCTTTTTGCTCTGGCAGGTAACAAATCTCTGGCAAAGAGAAATAAAGAAAGCACTTGAGAAATATGAACTGACACATTCTCAGTTTGTGCTTCTGGCAAGCATCCACTGGCTCTCATTGTATGACCAGGAAGTAACGCAAATCCTGCTCTCCTCACATACAAAAATTGATCCGATGACTACTTCAACTGTTCTCAGAACTCTCCAGGTTAAAGGACTGCTGAAGAGACGGGAACATCCAACGGATACCAGGGCAAAAACCGTTGAGCTGACTGATTCAGGAAAAATTCTTGTCAGGCAGGCCGTTAAAACCGTAGAGAAATTTGATTTCGATTTTTTCAGGATTCTCGGAAACGGGACAAACAGTTTTAACAGAAACCTGGGATTGTTACTTCGCCAAATGGAAAAATAAAACTCATTGTTGACAACACCTCAGGTCTATAGGAAATTATGAAGTAAGGAAAACCGGTTTTTTTGAGAAATATAAATTTCAGATATATTCTTGGCAGCCTGATAGTCGCATCGTCATTCTTCTTCTACGACTGCGGGCATGAGAATTCAAAAAATAAACAAACAGCAGAAGCCGTGCTTCTATATGCCGCATCGGCTTCCGGCGATTCTTGCAATTCGAATGATATTCTTGCAAGCACAGAAATCCTAAGTCCCGAAGAAGTCCTGCCCTCCGGCAATCCGGATTGCGAAAATCCTTTATTTTATAGTTTTGATGGAAGGGTTTTCAGCTCCTCACTGCCCAGAGAGGTCAATGCAAAAATGGAGTCTGTCACAATGAATATTTCCCACAATGAGAAACAATTCGATATTCCTGTTCGCCTGGTATTCTTCAGTACTGCGGATGCAATTAATTTTGATAAGAAAGGATACATTCAGAATCGGGATCTCTATGATTATTCTGAATACCGTGCAACATTCACTGATTCACAAGGGAACTACACTGGAATTTACGCAGTTTCTGAAAATTCAATTTCAAATGCTTTCACAAACGCAGTCGAAAAATGCAAAAAAGAAGGAGTCAGATGAAAAGCAGAATTTTTGTAACACTTTTTTCATCAGCAATTATTTTATTTTCTATCGAGTCGTGGCCTCACGCCCGGCTTGCAGATAATAGTGATGTCCCGCCGAGAGGAACCGGAATGAAAGATTCCCCTTGTGGTGAAAACGTCCGAACGGCAACACCGAAAATTTTAAACGCTGGCTCCCAGATTACGATTCGTTGGATCGAAACGGTTGATCACACTGGTTCATTCTGGATTGAATATTCGAAAGCCAATGATAAAAATTGGATTCGGCTGAAAACAGTCACAGATGATCAGAACAATGCTGCAACCATACCACATTCCTTCGAAGCGACAATAACAGTACCGAATGTGAATTGCAATAATTGCACCCTACGCATTGTCCAGGAAATGATCGACGGACATCCGGATATGCCGTCTTATTATTATTCCTGCGGTGATATAAAAATTGTGAATGCTAAATGCTAACGTTATCAGCTCACCGGGGAGTTTTTGGCACTATTCATTCCTTCCCCTGAAATAATTCATTCAGTATAATAAATTATTTTCCTACCAGAGTCTCAATAGAATCTGAAATCAGGTCTCTTTCTTTAATTGAAGCAATTGGTCCCCATAATAGGAATACCCATCCTGTCCAGTGCCTCAAATATGGGAGATTAGAATCAATTTTTGTTAGTTTTCCTTCCGGATCAAAAAAATTGATTTCCATATCTAAATACTCTTCATAAAAACCGTGGATAAACAAAAGGGTCGCTATAGAAACTATCCCTGACCAATGAGTGTCACGACCGAAATCCTTTATTTTTATTACAAGAGCATTGAAGTATTTTCCTTTTGGATATGCATTCGCAATTTCTTCAATCGATTGAACCGGAATATAATTGAGTTTCGGATGAATCTCTTCTCCATATTTGCTTAATAAAAAGGGGGACAGATTCCTGATGAAATTTATTTTTTTCTTAGGGTATGAATCCGAAGTCACAAAATGAGTTTCATCTCTTGCAAATTCAATAGGGTACCAACCAAAAGCCAATTTTTTACAGGAATTTTCAGATCTATCTTTGCAAATGGGAGATCTATCTTTTAAATTGCAAATTTCAACACAGGCATTTCCTTTAATTAAGAAAATTAATCTGATTTTTCCGGATTTGTTTAATGGAAAACCGGTTTCGAATCTGTTTGCAATCGAAGTATAAAGACAGTTCCCTATGAGTAAGAGACTAATAGGAAAAACAACTGTCACGAATTTGATTTTTTGATTCATTTAACAACCTGGAGGAACATTTTATTGCCCCTCCAGTGTAATTTTGAAATTATTTTTTCTTTTTATCTTTCCCTTTTACTTCCCCAATCGGTTCCCTGGATTGCGGCAATAAAGGCCGGTCTTCAATATTCAATTTGCTAAACTGCTTTTTATATTCTGCCTGGCCTTCTTCACCCATTTTGCGTATTGATTCTACGGCATCTTCCAGATTTTTTTTCTGTTCAGAAGAAAACTGAAGAGCCCGGGTAGTAGCATAATCGTCCCCCATCGGATCAAAAAGAGCTATCCCTGCAAAAAAATCGAAAATTTCCAAAGGATGAAGTTCTACCTCTGCTCCAATAATCACTAATCCGGCCTTTGCTCCGATAGCCCAGTAGTCTCTGTATTCCTGGTAAATTGGTTTCGAGGGAGTGTGTAAAAATGTGCTCCTGGCGGTATAATCAATTCCCCCGGTTCCCCCTCTGATTCCACTTACTGCAGAAATCCCCACCGGTCCCAACATCAGTTCAAAAGAAGCTTCTATACGAAGACCATATTGCTTTTTCTGATACAATCCACCACCGCCGGTCGTGCCTGTAAAAGCAACTACCTGAACTGCCCTTGTAACCCAAACGCCACCACCTATCTGGGGACCAAGGTTGACTTCTATCGTAAACATATCTATCAGATCAAAAATTCTGTCCGGAAGATACCAAAGAACTCTTTCCAAAGTTGAAGGTTCAACCTTTGCTCTTTTTGCTTTATTGAATCCGAGAAGGGAACTTTCTGAAATCGCTTCCCGCTGTTCCGGACTCAGAGAAGTCAGAATCTCCTTGACAATCGGATCATCCGGGTGCATCTGATAAATCAAAGCCATTATCTTTGCGGCTTCTTCGGGTCTTCCTGTTTTTGCGAGTGATTTTGCCTCATTCGCAAGGTTGTTAAGGTTTTTATTAAAGGCTTTGTAATCCGGTGCTGATGAGCAATTTGCTAAAATCGCGACTGCAAAGATTAAAAGTGCCAGAAAATTTATTTTTCCCATTTTTCTCTTATACTCCCTTATCTGAATTTTCTCGTCACTATATCATCATCAGCATTTAGCCACATTGATCTGCATCAATTGCGGAAAGAAGAATCATTACTTTCCCGCCCCATTTCAAGCCACTGAAGATCTCCTAATATTAAGGCAAAATACCTGATGATACAATTCTTTTTTCCCTGCAATCTGATTTATTTTTATATCATCAGATTCCAAGCCGGTTGAAAATAATATCAATTCTTGCGAGATATGGTTTGATATCAAAGATCCTGTCGAAATCCTGCGGGGTAAAAATTCCTGAAACCTCCGGATCTGCCATCAGTCTGTCGCGTAACGTATCATTTTGGTTAGCCCAGACCTTCATCGCATGGGTCTGCACAATTTCATATGCCTTTTCCCGGAGAAGACCGCCTTTTTCAATGAGGTTCAGCATTACTTTTTGCGAAAAAATCAACCCCCGCGTAACGTCCATCGTACGCTCCATCGCATCCGGATACACATGAAGATTTTTCAGAACGAAATTCATTTTATCCAGAATATATTCAAGAGCGATTGTTGAATCCGGAAGCACAATTCTTTCAGCGGAAGAATGTGAAATGTCCCGCTCATGCCAGAGTTGCATATCCTGGAATCCAACATTTACATTCGAACGGATCACCCTTGCTATTCCCGAAATTCTTTCGCACACAACAGGATTCCGTTTATGCGGCATTGCAGAGGAGCCCTTCTGTCCTTTCCCAAATGGCTCTTCGACTTCTCTTCCTTCCGTTTTTTGAAGAAGCCGGATTTCCGTCGCCATCCTGTCGAGACTTGATGCTGTGAGTCCGAGAACGCTCAAATAAAATGCGTGCCTGTCCCGCGTGATCACCTGTGTTGTGACCGGATCGATTTTGAGTCCAAGTTTGGCGCAAACAAATTCTTCGATCTCCGGGTCGATATTTGAATATGTTCCGACGGCTCCCGAAAATTTTCCTACGGCAATTTCGATCCGTGCCTGTTTCAAACGCTCCAGATTCCGGCTCATCTCGGCAAAAAAAAGTGCAAACTTGAGTCCGAATGTCATCGGCTCCGCATGAATTCCATGTGATCTTCCGATGCAGGGAAGATCTTTGTATTCGCGGGCTTTCTCTTTTGTTGTATCAAGAAGCTCTTCAACCCGCCTGATAATTATATCAATGGCCTGGACCATCTGGACACATAAGGCTGTATCACCAATGTCGGATGACGTAAGCCCGTGATGGACATGCTTCGATGCAGGGCCGATATACG
>JAIOQL010000474.1 GCA_021413405.1 Leptospira sp. | reverse complement strand
CCGATTAGACTGGAGGCGGTCGGTGTAACGCTCTCAGATATTGCAGAAAGTATACGTAAGAATGATTCATTTTCCGTGTCCGGGAAAAATTGGAGTGAATCGTCTGTCATGGATGTTGAGATCGGCGGTCGTTTGTCGGGAAGCCGCGATGTGGAAAATATCGCAATTGGCCAGCGCGCGGGACGGATTGTCCGATTGGGAGAAGTTGCGTCTGTGCGTTATGCGCCAGAGGAAAGAGCAAAAATTTCATTCATAATTGACAAAGAGCTGGGTTCGGAAAAAAGAAATGCAGTTTCACTTGTTCTGGCAAAAAGAAAAGGAACAAATGTTGTTCAGCTCTCTGATGATATTCTTGAACGTGTTGAAAATTTCAGAAAAACGATTCCGAAAGACATTTCGATGTCTGTTGTCCGGAATTATGGTGAGACTGCCGGTGAAAAATCGAAAGAACTGATCCAGCATTTATTAATCGCAACAATTTCGGTCACCGTCCTGATTGCCATCGTTATGGGTGTTCGGGCCGCAATTGTAGTCGCTTTGGCAATTCCAGTCACGCTTGCCCTGACGCTTGCAATTTATTACTTCATGGGGTATACACTGAATCGCGTAACTCTTTTTGCACTTATCTTTTCCATCGGAATTCTGGTAGATGATGCAATTGTAGTCGTAGAAAATATAGAAAGACATCTGAAGGAAAGTCCTGATCTCGGAATTGTAAGAGCAACCATTGTTGCTGTCTCGGAGGTGGGAAATCCGACTATCCTTGCAACCTTCACAGTGATCGCGGCAATACTTCCAATGGCTTTTGTTCGTGGGCTGATGGGTCCTTATATGAAACCGATTCCCGTTGGAGCAAGTCTCGCAATGATCCTTTCATTGTTTGTTGCATTTATTGTTACTCCCTGGGCATCAGTAAGAATTCTAAAACACCATAAATCAAATGAAAAAAAAGGAGAAAAAGAATCTTCACTTGATAAGCTTTATATCAGATTCGTAAACGAACTTCTGAGCAGTAAAAAGTCAGCGCTTTTATTCGGAGCCTTTTCTGTTCTGCTTCTACTGATTTCGATGAGTCTTGTTTATTTTAAACTCGTCAAAGTTAAAATGCTTCCGTTTGATAACAAAAATGAATTCCAGATATTACTCGATTATCCTGTAACTACTCCGCTTTTAAAAGGGAGTGATTACTCAATCGAGCTTTCAGAACAGATCATGAAACACAAGGATGTCAGTAAAGTTCAGATTTTTGCAGGCGAGAGTGCCCCTTATTCGTTTTCAGGGATGGTTAAACATACATTTCTGCGGAAAAATGATTACATGAATGATCTTCAGGTTGTGCTAAACGATAAGCACAAAAGAAAAAAATCCAGTCATGAGATTATCGAAGAACTACGGCCTCTCATACGGGATTTTTCGAAATCGAAAAATGCACTTTCAAAAATTCTGGAAATTCCGCCCGGACCTCCTGTGCTTTCAACCGTTGTCGCAGAAATTTATGGCCCGGATAAAAATAGCCGTAGAAAAGCTGCGGAAGAGATCTATTCTGTTTTCGCAAAGGAAAAAAGTGTGGTTGATCTTGACTATTCCTGGAGAACAGGTCGCAACAGAAAAATATATGAATATGATCAGTATCTGGGCGGATTATCGGGAGTAAGCGCGATGCAGGCAGTGGACACCGGGCATCTTGTTTTCTCAGAATCACCGCTTGTTTCTTTGAATGATATCTCTGAACCGGAGGATATCACTATCGAACTTTCACTTTCGCAAAAAAGCAGATCTTCGGAAAATCCTTTCCAGGGACAATCATTGCGTTCATTTGAATCCGGTTTGACACCTTTAGCAAGAGTCTTAAAAAAACCAATACAGGCTGAAAGCGAAACCTTGTACAGAAAGAATATAAAACCAGTCAACTATGTCATGAGTGAACTTTCCGGTTCTGAGGAAGCTCCGGTTTATGGCCTGTTGAAACTGTCTCCCAAAATAAATCTTCCGACTCAAACCGCAGACGTCCCCTGGAATACAATGGCGCCTGTCGTAAAGTGGGACGGAGAATGGTTCATCACGTATGAAGTATTCCGCGATCTTGGAGGTGCGTTTGCTGTTGTGATGATACTAATTTATATCCTCGTTCTAGGATGGTTCAGAAGTTATGCGATTCCGCTTGTAATCATGGCTCCGATTCCAATATCCCTCATCGGAATAATCCCCGGACATTTTCTGACGGGCGCCTATTTCACTGCTACTTCGATGATTGGATTCATCGCGGGTGCCGGGATCATCGTCAGGAATTCTATCATTCTGGTGGATTTTATTGAAGAGCAGTCAGCAAAAGGCCTGGCTTTAAAAGAAGCAGTTATTAGTGCAGGTGTAATCCGTTTTCGACCAATGCTTCTGACTGCGGCTGCAGTTGTTGTCGGAAGTTTTGTAATGCTTTTTGATCCAATATTTCAGGGGTTGGCAGTTAGTCTCATGTTCGGAGAGGTTGCTGCAACAATTATCAGCCGGTTTGCAGTTCCGGTTATTTATTTCTGGGTTATTGGAAATTCGCGAGAAAGTCGTTTGGGATCATCCGGTAATTGATCTTTAAAGAATCCGAATGAAACTGCACGGGCTACCGGGCGTAGTTTGAATTATGCAGATTAGAGTTTAAGCGGGGTAAAGTAAAAAATACAAAATTTTTCACAGGAAAATATTGTGAGGTCAGTCCGGGTGATTGAAAAGAATTATCAAAATTTTCCAATTCCTTTGGGAAGAATTCCAAAAGATGATTCCGGTCTTTTGCTTCAACTAAAACCCTTTTTAGCCGATATATATAAAGAATAATCATGGAATACAATGAATACCTGATCTATATTTCCTATATGATCACAATGGTGGCATATCTGCTCCGTGATATTTTGTGGCTTCGGAGTTTAGCCATCATCTCAGAAATAATCATGATCAATTATGGAATTTTCAAACCAAGCTTTCCAATATCTCTTTTCAACTCTATTTTTCTTTGCATCAATACCTACCATGTCATCAGGTTGTTTCTGGAAAGAAAACCTATCGTTCTTTCCAGTGATCTGGAGGAAATATATCAAAAAGTATTTCATACAATGAGCAAAAGAGAATTTCTTCTTTTTTGGGATATCGGAAGAGAGCAAACCACGGTAGATCAGAAACTATGCACGCAAGGTGACGTACAGAAGGAATTATTGCTGATAACCGATGGAAAAGTTGACGTCATTCATCAGGGGAATCACGTAGCTTCTCTAGGGAAAGGAAAGTTTGTTGCAGAGATGAGTTTTCTTACAGGGGAACCGGCGTCGGCTGACGTATCAGCTACAGGAACCGTTAAGTATCTTTCCTGGTCTCAGGAAAAATTAAAATCGCTACACCAGCTGAATCCATCATTATATATCAAATTGCAGGTGATCCTTGGCCAGGATCTTTCACGAAAACTCAAAGCGACAACGCTCGGTTAGAGATGTCCATTTTGCGATATTTAATTTAACCGTCTCGCACCCTCAGCCAGTTCTATCCGAAAGACTTTGACATCCTGCTCGAGCAGCAGTATCAAAGTCTGCATCTCCTGATTCATTTCTCTCCGGTCTGTGATGTGATCGATCGTGCTTATTCCACCTGTTCCAAAAAATAGATTGATGTGAAAATCACGGTCTTCCTTTTGTTCTGTTCCCAAAAATCCGTTGTCAAGCCATCGCTTGATCAGCAAATCTCTAGGGGCCGGTTCATCTTTTAGAACTGGTTTTGTAAATATGAACCACATTGAGGAGGAGTAATTGCTTGATGTCGGGACATTAAACCACAGGTCTTTTAAATTAGAAGATTTAGGTTTAAATTCAATTGTGACAATGTGTTTGTACGCTTTATAACTGAAGTATGTAACAACAATTCCACCTAAGATACTGGCAGCTTCGTTCAGAGGGTTATTATCTGTGAAACGGTCAACATAACATCCGAATTCAGATGCATTAGATGCAATATCCGAAGATGCAAGCTGAAGACGTCTATAAATAACATTTTCAATCTGGATTTTACGGACGGAAGCTTCTGCATTCGCACTGGCTTTTGGATCTTTCTCCATCCGGACCAATTCCAGTAATTCCTGCCAGATTCCATATGCGATTGCAATCCTGATTGATCTCGGAGAAAACCTTTCGTTCAATTCCGGATCATTCATTATCTCTCTTACCTTTGAATCTTCAGGTAATGGAGTCTGAAAATGAATTTTTGAGGCAAGGCAATAGGACGCGCCCTGAACTTCTATCCGGACTTCTCTTCCGCTGCAACTGATGACTGAGAAAACGAAAATCCATAACACAAATTTAAATTTCATAAAATTTGATAATCCAAATGCTTTCTTATATTGAAAGCATTTTTCCTAGAATATTGTGTGACATAGACCGATTGAACAGAGTTAGAGACTGAATTCTATATCCCGGCATCCGTAACTGATTTTCGTATCCTTTCGCTCCATTTACCGCCAACTTTCAGGAATGCAGCTGGTTTCCCTAAGGGTGCAGCAGCATTATGCGATTTTCCACCTTCTATAATTTCTCCGGTCCAGATATTTTCCCACTTACCGGCAGGTAAATATCCAATGACAGAGACCTCTGCGTTTTCAAGAACCGGAAAAACCAAAACGTCTTCTCCCAGAAGGAACTGGTGTTTCAGGTCATAGGTATTCCTGTCTTTCGGATAATGAAGATAGGTTGCGCGAACAACCGGATATCCTTTTTCGTGGGCTTCGTCGGCTAACGCACTGAGATAGTCCTTCAGTGCAAAATGCAATTTTCCAAGTCGCGCAAATTCTTTTTTCACTTTTTCATCTGAATAAACCTGGTAATTTTTGTCCGGCCTGTTGCCTTCATGGGAACGGAATGTTAGCGTGAATGCACTCATTTCTGCCCAGCGAAGCAGAAGTTCCCGGGTTCTGTGATAATTTTTTAGAGGATTGTTTATTGTTGTATATCCGCCAATGTCGCTATGATTAAACGCGATTCCGCTTACCCCACCGCTTATCAATCCCGTAATCGCTGATGCAAGTCCATCGTTCATCCCAAAACTTACCATTTGGTCACCTTCCCAGAACATAGTTGAATAACGGTTAGAGTAACTGTAACCTGCCCTTGTGAAAAAAATGATCTGACCCTCCTTTCCCGCCTCGCGGATTGCTTCCCTGTTGATCCGGGCCCAATCGACAGGATAGACGTTGTGGTAGAGAGACGCGTCAACTCCGCTGTGAAGCTTTGCATCGAATGGAAGCCATTCCCCAAAATCAGCCATCCATCCTGACAAACCGGCATCTATCAGATTCTTTCTGATTATATCTTTTGTCCATCTGACCGCATCCGGGTTTGTCAGATCAATCAGATATGCCGGAAACACAAAGAATTAATATACCCCAGAACTTTTACCACTTTTTTGTTCATGCTTGAGCAAAATTCTTTGAATTCCGGATATACAGGCGCATCACCCGACTCTTTTGCATACCATCTCCAGGCTAACTGGTCTCCGAAATTTGTCTTTCTTCTTCCCACCCAATCCTGGATCCAGAGTGCTGTTACCGGATTTCCCGCTTCTATGGAAGAATCGACAATCCTTGTTACTTTTACTGACCCTCCCTGTAATCCCATCCAGGTTCCATATGCCCAGTCAGGAAGTTTCTCAAATCTGCCGGTTTTTTTGGTGTAGAGTTCGATTAATTTTAGCGGATTGTCAGCAACCCAGATAGTTCCCCGCAAATTATTATCCCAGAATTCAAATGACACTTCATTCGGATCAGACAGGTCAAATTTGGAATACCCGGTATTTTCGAAAAATAGAGATCTGTTTTTGGTTGTGATATAATGGGGGACGGGAGCATATGATGTGTATTGGTTTCCGCCGGCACCTGCCGTTATATTTGCTCCGGCGGTAATTGGCTGATCGCCTCTTCCAATTCCTTGCTCTTCGGTCAAAAGAAATGGTTTTTTCCCTTTCATGTTGAAATAGGAATATTGTTCTCCAAATCCAAAAAATTGTTCAGTTTCATCAGAACCAAATCGCATTGCAATTCTGTTCAAGGATTTATCAGAAAGGGTTACTGTGAATTCTACTGTGTCTTCGGCGGTTAGTGTGAAATAAATCTGATAATCAGTTTGACAGCCATTGCCGCTTAACGTCCCACGAAGTGAAAAAAATTTATCAGTATAAATTGATCCTGTTATTGTCTGATTTCTGCAATCCCCATTAGTTGAATCAGAAATTCTGAATGCAGCCATTCGATAGGCGACGTTAGGATTCCCTTTTTGGGCCCGGAGGAATGCCTTATTTATCGGAATCTCGACAAACGTTTTGGATTGTGATCCGGAAAAAAATCTTAGGAAAGAGTTAACATTCTTCATTTTCAATGAATGCCCGGTAGCACTTTCTAAGAGCGACGGAGAATCAATCTTTAGCGTCCCGAAGTTGGAATTGCTGCATTGCGAAAACAGGAATGATAATAAAATAAAAGAAATATATTTTTTCATTAAATACCCCATAGATTGAAAATTGCAGTTTGTCATATTGATTAATCTTTGGAGAATAGGCAACTGAAATACTCTTCCTCAGCGTGTTTACTGTAAAGATGATCAGGAATAGGCGTAGATCACCTACAGATTGCTTTCTTCTTTGAAGAATTTTGCCCTATCTGGGGAATGTATTCTGAAATTTGTAAAAATTTTTTCCAAAACGGCAGTAATTTCTGATTTTAGAATTGTTTTTTCGGAGGGTTTGGATGAAAATAATCGGCCGAGCTGTCAGTTTTGTCGGATCTACGTCCTCCATCATTCCATCCATCTTTTCGCCTATCTCCTGGTCCAGTTCAAGCAAAGAAACAAACATAAAAGTCGCCGAACAGTTGTGCATTCCTGCAATTATTTTTAATTCTAACCAATCTCCGTTCATCGGGCGAAAGCTTTGTGATTTCAATTTCAAACCCTTATTTTGATATTTTGTTTTTACTTTTTCATTCTTTGCCATAGTTCCGGCATAACAAACCAAACGGTATTTATTTAACAAATATTTCAAATAACCGGTCAAACTCCCATTGACCTCGCATTTTGATTTAAGGAATGGCACTAGGTTTTCCGGGATATTGAATGTTGAAGCTGTATCCCTTAGATTTGAATAATGCGTTTCTTGTTCCCATTTATTTCTTGTCGAGATTGCGGATTTAGCTGTTCTATTATTTCCCATATAGGTATCCTTTCTATTGAATATGGGTAAAAAATTTGCTGTTATGGCGTATAAACTCTATGAAAAAGCCGAAATTTTCGAAAAAAAATCCCTTTTTCCGTGAAAAGTCAATACCGGCGTAGCTGAAGACACAGAAATTTAATTGGTTTTTAGTCAAAATTTTTCATTTTTTAGTTGTAGTAAAAATAGGTCAAAAAATATAGTTAAACATCAAATTATTAGACAATGAGGTTATTTATGAATTCTAAAATCACAATGGGTCTGAGACTTCTTCTCGGATTGATATATACTGTTTTTGGGCTAAACTTCTTCCTGCATTTTATTGCAATTCCTCCTATGCCGGAGCAAGCGGGAAATTTCATTGGCACACTGATCAGTTCAGGATTTTCATTTCAGCTTTTGAAAGTGATCGAAGTTTCTGGAGGTCTGCTGCTCTTATCAGGTTTTTATGTTCCGCTGGCTCTTGTTCTGCTTGCACCCATCACCGTGAATATTTTTCTGTTTCATGCCTTTCTTGCACCAACAGGGATGTTCCTGCAGGCTGCGATGTTTATCATCCATATCTATCTTGGATATGCTTATAGAGAATATTACACTTCAGTTCTCACCCAGAAAGCAAAAGTTTAATTTTCACATCCCGGCAGCGGACGTTGCCGGGTTTTTTTATTCCTTCCATCTGATTTCTTTTTCAATTGCCGATAGGCTTCCATTGTTCTTGTCCGCATTCTCCAGCTCCGTGGTTTTCTTCTCGTCGATCCACCAGTAATCTAGTGCAGCAGTCTCATCTCCATATTTTCCAAGCGGGTAGCTAGGCATTCCGAATTTTTGCCAGTAAAGCAAACGCGAACAATTCAGGTGCCACAACAGTACGTATGGATATTCTTTGTAAACTATCGTATCTATTTTCTTCACGATCTGATTTCTTTTTGCTACATCAAATTCGCCTTTTTGCGCTTCTATAAGCCTGTCTACTTCCGGGATTTTCAGTCCGGAAAGATTTGGCTGTCCTTCTTCATCTGCGAATTTAGAAGACCATTGCGCTTCCGGATCCTTGAACATCGCTCCCCCCCAGGCAGCCCATGTCATATCAAAATCATATTTATCAACGCGCGCAGACCATCCTGCCAGATCCGTTCTGTCAATTCCGGCTTTTATTCCTACCTGTTTCGCAACTTCCAGAAAGACTGTAAAATATTTTTCTGTGCTTCCATCTCTATCAAGTATCTTGAATGAAAATTCTTTTCCTTCTTTTTCCAGTATTCCTTTTGAATTTGCTTTCCACCCTGCCTCCGCAAGCAACGCACGGGCTTTCCCAACGTTAAAGTCAACCGGTTCGTTCGGATTCTTTTCTTTCCCAAAATAATAATCCGGATAATAGCTGTTGGTCGGTTCGTACTGGCCATAAGCAAGCTTTTCTATCATCAATTTCCGGTTTACAAGATGACTGATAGCTTTCCGAACACGTCTGTCTTTGAAAATATCTTTACGTGTATTCATCGCCCAGCCCTGAAATCCAATCGGTCTATCATTGAAAACTTTTTGCTTTGCGATCAGGTTCCGGTCGAATTTTTCCCCGGTTGCTTCCTTGATCCAGATAAAAGCAATGTTCACTCCATAAATATCAACGTCTCCTTTTTTGAGAGCCTGGAATGCAATTGATCCGTCATTGAAAAATTTGAACAAAAGCATATCAAAATTATAGCGTCCTTTATTGAACGGATATGCTCTTTGCCAGTAGTCACCTCTTCTTTGCATTTTAACAAACCTTCCTTTTTTCGAATCGAAAAGTTTATAAGGGCCGGAAGTCACCGGGAATTCAAAATTCATTTTGTTAAAATCTTTCCCTTCAAATGCGTGCTTCGGTAGAATATAAAAACCTGAGGCTACTTCGTTGAAATTATTCCAATGAATTGTCTTTGCAGTAAATTCAATTGTGTGCGGATCA
>JAIOQL010000601.1 GCA_021413405.1 Leptospira sp. | reverse complement strand
GGCAGATGCCTGTGCTACGTAGTGATACTCTTCTTTGTCGGCTGTCAGAAATTCAATCTGCTTCTGGACTCTACCATTTTTTACAATCCTGTATGGAGTTTCAATAAATCCATAATCATTTACCCGGGCAAATGAAGACATGGAGAGAATGAGTCCAATGTTTGGACCTTCCGGTGTTTCAATCGGGCACATTCTTCCATAGTGACTGTAATGAACGTCACGAACTTCGAATCCTGCACGGTCTCTCGACAATCCGCCTGGACCAAGCGCATTGAGACGTCTTTTGTGAGTCAACTCTGCCAATGGATTTGTCTGATCCATGAATTGCGAAAGCTGCGATGAACCGAAAAATTCATTTATCACCGCAGTGATTGGTTTGATTGAAATCAGGAGTTGAGGAGTTTGCTGTTCAATTTCCTGAACTGTCATTCTTTCTTTGATAACCCTCTCTACCCTGGAAAAACCAAGTTTGATCTGGTTGCTCAAAAGTTCACCGACAGAACGGATCCTTCTGTTTCCCAGATGATCGATATCATCATGATAATAATTCTCTACTTCAGAAATAAGCATTACGAGATACCGCACTGCCTCTTTTATATCTTCCGGACGGAGAACCCTGTCATCACAGTCTTTGAAATCCTTGGAATTATTGAATTCAAATTTACTGTTGATTTTATATCTTCCGACTTTTCCCAAATCAAAGGTTTTTGGAGAAAAGAACAGTCTCTTGATCTCTGCTTTCGCATTTTCAAGAGTAGAAGGTTCACCGGGGCGCATGATAGAATGGAATTTTTTGATGGCTTCTTCATTATCATTCACTCCATCTTTTTCCATGCAGTTGATAATTGTTGCGTTATCTTTTCCGTTCGGAAATTCGACGACATCAACTTCTTTGACTTTCATCTCTTTCAGAATATCAATGTTATCTTCATTGATCTTTGATCCGGCCTCAAGCATTACTTCACCGGTTTCGTAGTTCACAATGTCGCTTATCGTACGTCTTCCAAGAATTTTCTTCAGTTCCTTGGAAGTCGACCCTGCAATTTTTGCTTTTGATGAAGAATAGAATAAACGCAGAACTTCTTCGTTAGAAGCAACACCGAGTGATTTCAGAAGAAGAGTTGCCGGAAATTTTTTCTTGCGGTCAATTTTCGCAATCAGAATTCCCTTGTTATCCATTTCAAATTCGAGCCATGATCCACGGTATGGAATTACGCGGGCTGAAAAAAGACCCTTGAGACTGTCGTAAGAAAAGAAAATTCCCGGAGATCTGTGGAGCTGACTGACAACAACACGCTCTGCTCCATTCACAATGAATGTTCCCTGCTCTGTCATTATTGGCAGGTCACCCATGTAAACTACCTGCTCACGGATTTCCCCGGTTTCTTTTATGATCAGCCGGATAACTGCTTTTAAAGGAACAGCATATGTTGAATCCGTGTCCTTACACTCCTGAGGATTTCTTTTAATCTCCCCAAGAAGATAATGACTGTATTCCATTAGTATATCGTTGTTCGGACTTTCAATCGGAAAGGTTTCCCTGAAGACTGCTTCCAGCCCCTGATTTTTCCGCTTCAGCGGATCCTTGACATCTGCCTGCAAAAACCAATCGAATGATTTTTTTTGAATCTGGATAAGATTCGGCATGTAATCCAGATTAGTTATTTTCCCAAAATTTACGCGTTTTCTTTCTATATGACCGCTCATGAGTCAGGACTCCTCAAAAATGCTTAAGAACACTACGCCGCCATACTACGACGGCTAAACGAGTAATGATGTGCAGGCAAGAAAGCCGGCACATCATTAAAAAAAGTATACGGATGTGACTGGATAATAGTAATCAGAACTATTATTTTACTTCTATCGTAGCACCGACAGCTTCTAATTTTTTCTTTATATCGGCGCCTTCATCTTTAGAAACATTTTCTTTAACTGCCTTGCCGCCTGCTTCAACCAGGTCTTTTGCTTCTTTCAGACCGAGACCGGTGATCTCTCTAACTACTTTGATAACGTCGATTTTCTTCTCTCCATGAGCTTTCAAAAAGACACTTACCTGTGCAGGTTCTTCTGCAGCAGCAGCTCCGCCACCACCAGGTGCAGCAGCAACTGCAACCGGTGCAGCAGCTGAAATACCAAATTTCGTTTCCATTGCTTTTACAAGTTCAGATGCTTGAACCAGGGTAAGATTCCCAATTTGCTCTAATAGGCTTTCCGTTGACATATTCTCTCCTCAAATTTCCTTATAACTGATTTTTAAAATTAGTACTTATTACTTTCCGTTCTTCTCAGCGACTGCCTGAATCCCTCTGGCAAGTCCGGCAATAATCTGGTTGATCCCGCTTGCAATAGTTGTGGCAGGAGCATTGATTCCTCTTGCTATCTGAGATAGCAGTTCTTCCCTCGACGGTAATCCGGCAATCGCCTGAACTCCCTTCGAATTCAGAACCTCTCCGTCCATGTAGCCTGCTTTGACTTTCAGGTTTTCATTTGTTTTCGCAAAGTCTTTGCAGATTTTCGCAATTTCCGGCAGATTTGCATCCGCAAAAATCGCGGCTATCGGCCCTTTGTATTCATCACCAAAATCTATATTCTTGCCGGAATGCTTTCCTGATTCTTTCAATGCACGGAGGAAAAGATTGTTTTTGACAACTTTCATTTCCGAACTTGCTTTCCTGAACTGGCGCCGCAAACCTTCCATATCTTCAACGGTGAGTCCACTGTAAGATGCGAGAATGAAATTACTTCTCGTCTCCAGCTTATTTTTTAAATCGAGAACCTGTTCTTTTTTTTCTGCTGTTGCCATTTTATTTCTCTATCTTATGAAACTGCCGTATTTATTAATTCTTTAACATCAACTTTGACACCAACGCCCATTGTAGCTGAAAGCGAAAATGATTTCAGATATTCACCTTTTGCATCAGATGGCTTATCTTTATAGATAGTTGAAAGAACGGTTTTTACATTGTCAACGAGCTTGGCCTTATCAAAAGACACTTTTCCGACGCCAAGATGAATTACTCCGCCTTTATCAGGACGGTATTCAATTCTACCACTTTTGAGTTCGTTTACTGCTTTTGTAACATCATTCGTCACAGTGCCAGCTTTTGGTTTTGGCATAAGTCCTTTTCTTCCAAGAACCGGACCAAGCTTCCCTACTTCTTTCATCATATCCGGAGTTGCAACGCATGCATCGAAATCGGTCCAACCACCGCTGACTTTTTCAATCAGATCCATATCACCTACGAAATCCGCACCGGCCGCTTTTGCTTCCGCTTGCTTTTCACCTTTGCAAAATACAAGAATGCGAATTTTTTTCCCGGTTCCGTGAGGGAGGGAAATTGTTCCACGAACGTTCTGAAGACTTTTGTAATTGACTTTTGTAGCCACTTCGATGGTTCCGTCAAACTTTGAAAACGATGTAGCTTTCGCAAGATCAACTGCTTCTTCAAGATGGTAGGTCTTAGTTCTGTCCACTTTTGGGGCAAGTGCTTTGTATTTTTTACCGCGTTTCATGTAATAGTCCTTTATTCTTTCCCTTCAACCGTAATACCCATAGACTGACAGGTGCCTGCAACGATATTTACCGCGGCATCAAGATCGTTTGCATTCAGATCATTCATTTTGATCTGTGCGATTTCTTCCAGTTGCTTACGGGTAATTTTTCCTACTTTTACTGTATGTGGAGTCGCAGAGCCGGATTCCAGACTCAAAGCCTTTTTGACAAGTAGTGCAGCCGGGGGTGATTTTGTAATGAATGTGAAGCTCCTGTCTGTGTAGACAGTAATCACAACTGGAAGTTTGATTCCAACCTGAGCTTTAGTTCTCTCATTGAACTGTTTACAGAATTCCATAATGTTGAGACCAGCCTGTCCGAGTGCAGGACCGACCGGAGGAGCCGGATTTGCTTTTCCGGCTTCTACCTGTAATTTTATTTGCTTAACAACTTTCTTTGCGGCCATTTAACTGATAATTCCTTGGAATTTTTTCTATTTAACTCTTACCGACTTGAAGATAATCCAACTCAACGGGGGTAGAACGACCAAATATTTCTACCTTCACCCTGAGTCTACCCTTTTCAGGAAAAATCTCATCTACGATCCCGGTGAAATTTGCAAATGGACCATCGATGATCTTAAGTGTTTCACCTACATTGAAAAGAAGACGCGGTTTCACAGGTTCTTCCGATTCAAAATCGCCCATTTCACTGAACATATTTTTGATTTCTTCCAGTGTCAATGCAGCAGGACCTTTTGGTTTTGATCCTACAAATGTTGAAACGGACGGAAGATTCTGGATGAGGAACTGGGTATCATCATCCATTAACATTTCGATAAGAACATATCCAGGCATAAGTTTCTTCCTGGTTATCTTCTTCTTACCATTTTTCATCTCAGCGATGTCCATGGTTGGAATTTTTATCTGGGTGATCTTTTCCTGAAGGTTATGCTGCGTTATCATTTTTTCAATATTGGACTTAACCTTGTTTTCATGACCTGAGTAAACCTGGAGCACATACCACTTGTTTGACATATAGATTTACCTGGTAAAGTTTCCTTTAACCTGCAAGCCCCCAGAACCATAATAATAATTTCCGGACAAAAGCATCAGACACGAAAAGGAACAATGAAAAAATAATCACTGTGAAAAGAACCACAATGGTTGAATTGAAAACCTCTTCCCTTGTCGGCCATTGAACTTTCTCTAATTCGGCTTTACACTCTTGTAAAAATGATGTTGCTTTCATAATTTAAAATAAATCCCTTTTAAAACCTAACTGCTGCAATTGCGAAAATTTCTCGCACCCATGAAACTTATATTTCGAAAGAAAAAGTCTCTGATTCAGAAACTTCCGGAAAATCTTTCGGTTAAGAAATCTAACTTCGGATTCCTACACTAACTTTCTAATCCAGGCTCCCTGAATCGTCC
>JAIOQL010000600.1 GCA_021413405.1 Leptospira sp. | reverse complement strand
TTATAGGAAGCGAGTTCCAATGCCTTTTTGGCTGATTCTTCGTCAATACCACTCATTTCAAAAAGAATTCTGCCCGGACGGACTTCAGAAATCCAAAACTCAGGATTTCCTTTCCCTTTTCCCATCCGCGTCTCCGCCGGTTTTTTCGTTACAGGAATATGAGGAAATATCCTGATCCAAAGTTTCCCACCGCGTTTAACACGTCTGTTTATAGAAATACGGGCAGCTTCTATTTGTCTTGCAGTGATTCTTCCCGAAGAAATAGCCATCAATCCGAATTCTCCGAAAGAAACTTTGTTTCCTCTTTCGTCATTTCCCTTAAGACGGCCTCTCTGCCTTTTTCTGAATTTAACTCTTTTTGGCGCTAACATAATATGAAATCTCTTTTAGTCCTGACTTAACTCGTTCTTCTTCTTACTGCATACTTATCTTCTATTTCTTCATCTTTTCCGTTGATAAAATCACCGGAGTATGTCCAAACCTTAACACCAATCTGACCGAATGTCGTTGCAGCTTCCTTAAATCCAAAATCAATCTTTGCTCTCAAGGTATGCAATGGAATGCGGCCATCTTTATAATTTTCAGTTCTCGCCATGTCCGCCCCGTTGAGGCGTCCTGCGATCAGAATTTTTATTCCCTCAACTCCGCCTCTCATGGCTCTACGAAGTTCAGCTTTCATTACTCTTCTGAATGGCATCCGTTGTTCAATCTGAGTTGCAATTGTTTCAGCAATTGCCTGCGCAACGGTTTCAGGTTTTTTCACTTCTATGATATTGATGGTGATTGGCTTATCAGACATTTTCTTAATTTCATTTTTAACATTTTCAATGTTCTGACCTTTCTGTCCGATCACTACGCCTGGCTTTGCCGTATGAAGGTTCACATTGATTTTTTCAGGAAAACGCTCTATAATTACTTTAACAAGAGCTGCGTTTTTGAATTTTTTGATAAGAAATCGCCTGATTTTTATGTCTTCACGCAAATTCTTGGTGTAATCTTCCTTCGCAAACCAGATTGATTCCCAGGTTCTGGTGATTCCGAGGCGTAGACCGATTGGATTAACTTTTTGTCCCATT
>JAIOQL010000016.1 GCA_021413405.1 Leptospira sp. | reverse complement strand
CCCCATCAAACATGCGAGGAAGATACTGGGCACTCATGCACGCTATGCGAGTTTTCTCGAGTATGGTGCGGCGGAAGATTATGAGGCGAAACTGGAGGAGTATCGGGTGGCGCTAGGGAAAGACAATTAAAAATCGCATTTGTTGATGATCCATGAAACACACTCTATCGAGCTAGGAATATCCAAGTTAATATTTCTCAGACAAATATACGGAGAAAGTTATGAGTCAAGACGAAGACCCATTGTTTTGTGAAAGAAGAACCAAGGACTGAATTTACAAAGCCGGTCAGGTTTTCGATCTCATAGATCAGAAGGAGTCCCGCAATCCAGATGACAAGCGTCATGTTGAATGTGACCTTTGCTCCTATTCGATCCTGTAGATAACCGAATGCCAATGCTCCACCTGCGGCAAAAATCTGGATCAGAAGAAACATCCATACTTCATGTTCAGATGCGGTTTTTATTTCCTGGTTTCCGTAGATGAAAGCAAAACTAACCGCAATGTTCAGTGCTGCCATAGCGAAGAATAAAGAGACCAGGTAGACTGCGAGATCGCGAAAGTCACTGATTGATTTAATCGTTGTGTAAAGTCTTTTAAATCCGATTACAATGTAAGAATCTTTCGAAGTTTTTATTTCAGGGACTGCATATTCTCTCAGGAGCAGAAAAGTGGGAATACCGGCCAATAGAAAAAATGCACCAGTGTAGGGACCAACGAGTCTCAAACGTTCAAAATTATCAGGATTAACTTCTCCGAGAGTTTTAACTAAGGCAACGCTCGCGATTCCGCCAAGATATCCGATACTCCAGGCATAACCCGAGATTTTTCCGAGATCTTCCTTCGGTCCCAAAAATGGAAGAAAACTGGATGCAAAGTTTTCTCCCGATGCGAAGAAAAAATTTGAAAGGATGATGAGTAATACTCCGAGAAAAATCATTCCGGGCTCGAGTACGAACCAAAGAGAAGCAGTTGTGATAACACAACCTACATAACTTATGAATAAAAATAATTTCTTTCTGGCTGTGTAATCGGTGATGGCACCGAAAATAGGACCGGTCACGACTACGAGAAGATAGGATAATCCCAGTGCA
>JAIOQL010000468.1 GCA_021413405.1 Leptospira sp. | reverse complement strand
CTGATTATTCTTTCCCAATGCCGTTTCGGTAAAACAGACATAGGAGAATCTTTAAATCTCAGGATAAGCGATCCATACGATAAGACAAAGAGCGTTGAAATTTTTTTTGCCACTAACAGGAAAACAAATCTTGGTGCCCAGGAAGCCTGTTCCAACATATTCTTTACTGCGATTGGCGATTCGAAAGAAAAATTAGGATCTTGTGAAATCAATGTTCCGGCAAACCACGAAGTCGGAGCTTTCGATATAGATGCGTCAGGGGATAAAGAAAAATATTTCAAATTTGGCAATTATTCCCCACTGGATTCAAATTCGCTCACCACGATGATAAAAGAAGATTCCTTCGAAGAGGTCATCCTTTTCGTGCATGGATTCAACGTCAAATTTGAAGAAGCAGTTGTCAGGGCGGCGCAAATTAAATTCGATCTGAAATTTCCCGGAAAGGTGATCCTCTATTCATGGCCGGCGGGAGCTGAGGAAGGTTTTTTGAATCAACTGATGATAAAATCCACTTACCAGTTCAATTTCACCAGTGCAAAGAATTCGCGGGAGGGATTCCGGAATTTTGTAATGAACCTTGCATCCACAGGAAAAAAAATTCACCTGATCGTACATTCGATGGGTCACCAGGTAGTCCTACCTGCCATAGCGGATATTATGAAAGTTAAGGAGGGCCTTTTATTCGGGGAGATGATACTCAATGCTCCCGATTTCGACTCCAGGGAATTTTCAGCAATTGCTCCATTAATTAAAAAATCAGCAAAACGGGTTACTGTCTATTGCTCGCCCGCAGATAATGCCCTGATTGCTTCAAGCAAGGTGAACGATTCCAAAAGAGTTGGATCATGCGAAAAAATTTCGGGAATAGATATGATCAATGTAAATCCCGTCGATGCTCCTGCCTTTGGAATTGGAGGACTTGGTCATGGATATTATTCATCCAGACCGATTCTTACTGATCTTTACCAGCTCATTTTAGGTGTCGATGTTTCCAAACGTCTCTTTATACGCAAGTCCGGCGAATTTAATTCTGAAGATTATGTTTTAAGAAAGTAAAAAATCCATTAGACTTTGAAAATTAAATTAGTTATAACATTTATTTTTCAGGTCAGTTTCTTCCTCTCGTGCATCGAAGGTGATGTCCGAAATTCTTCATCGGCAAAAAAAATCCGGATTTGTTTCTGGAATGTCAAAAATCTTTCTTTGGAAGGTCTGCAAAGGCCAAACAAGGGGGTTTACGTAATGAAATTTGCAACTATCTGTGATGTGATTTCATTTATGGAAATCAGGTCTGCGGATCTGGATATGGCAGGTGCTTTCGAGGAAGAATTCCGTAAAAACGACAAAGAGTATTCGTGTATTGAGGGTGATCCAAAAGGCGAGCACATACGTAAGGAAAAATATGTGACCTGTGTCAGGGGATTTATCACAGGATTTGAAAAAATTGAATATGGTGACGAGGAAAGTATTTTTTCAAGACCACCGACATTATTTGTATTTGAGATTGGATATAAGAAAGTCTTATTGGTTCCTTTTCATTCTAAACCGGGAGTCAAAAAGGAGCTGGAAGGATTTCAAAAAGTCATTGATTTTGTGTTTAGAAAATTTTCTGATCGCAGAGCTTTTTTCGGAGGGGATTTCAATACCGGCGAAAATTATCAAAGTTCCGGATTTCTGAATTCACTATCCTATTTTCACATTTTGAAACAACTGGTAAAAGAACCCACCACATTCGCAGGTCAGCATCATGATTTGATTTTCACGGATTCAAGAACAGGTTCGGGTTGTGTCGGGAAAGTTCACCGTCTGGATGAATTATTTCCTGACCTAAAAGAGGAGGAATACTGGGAAAAAATATCCGATCATTTTCCGGTATCCGCAGAATGCTATTTCTAAATTCTTTTTGAAACTTCTATCATTTTTCTGATCTTCAGATTCAGTTCTTTCTCTTCAATAAGATCTTCAATGTAGAAGTTGAAACGGTAACCCCAATTTTCCTCTTCCGGAGATCCCGGAATATTGATCCGGTGTTTTTCTGGCTCCCGGTGCATATTGTGCTCCTTATCTTTCAGGATGGAGACATGTTCACCAAATAAAAAATCATGCAGGATATTAATTGAAAAAATACTTTTTGTATTCAGGGCCACTTGAAGCATCGCTTCAGCAATCTGGTGCATTGTGAAATTCTTTTTAATTCCTGCGAATTCCATTACAGAATCCTGTTCCTGTGGACTCAATTCTTTCCACCATTGAAGTGTGATCGAAGTATCATGAACCGAAAGTGAAGAAACAGCATTTTCGCGATATGCATCGGGGGGAATGAATTTCCCGTTTTCGAAAGACTTTGTCCATCTCACTATATCGAGACCAATGATCTGTTTTTCATGAATGCTATCCCTTACAAATTCGGGGACTGCACCAAGGTCTTCTGTGCAGGGAAGCATTCCGGAATTTTGAATCAGAAAATCGAGAATTACTTCCCCGTTTTTCTTCCAAATTTTTTCATCTTCCGGGAGATGTTTTATCGAAAGCTCATATAATTTTCTTTTTACTTCTTCCGGATGAGAGTTATATTCCGGTGTTTTATAAAAATCCCAAAGAAAAATAAATTTATCTTTCTTTGATTCGGAAATAATGTTACGATTGAGAAAATCATCCGGGTTCAGATTTTCTGATTCAA
This sequence comes from Leptospira sp., assembly GCA_021413405.1. Classification (GTDB taxonomy): domain Bacteria; phylum Spirochaetota; class Leptospiria; order Leptospirales; family Leptospiraceae; genus JAIOQL01. Next base: position 677 of record JAIOQL010000468.1, on the reverse strand, counting down.
ATTCAGATCTGCCGACTCCAATTTGTGGTTTGAACCATCCATCCCGTGCATTTTTTGCCTTTAGAGGAATTGCCCAGATCCTGTACATACCGAGAACATGATCAATCCGGTACATATGATAGAAGTTTTCGAGATACCTGATCCGTTGCAGCCACCAGTCAAATTTCTCTTTTTTCATTTCATCCCAGTTAATGATTGGAAATCCCCAATTTTGCCCATCACTACTGAAGTGGTCGGGAGGGGCACCTGCGGTGAATCTGAGATCAAATAAATTTCCCCGTGCCCACACATCTGCGCTGTTCCCGGAAGTCAGTATCGGCATATCACCTTTTAGATAAATTCCCAATTTTGAATATTCATCCTTGATTGCGCTCAACTGTTTGAACACGGTCATCTGTAACCATGCCTGAAAGAAATATTCGTTTCTATTCTCTTTTATAATCCGTTCTTCTGTGTCTTTTGAGTAACTTGAAAAATCTTTCCATTTTTGCCAGTGGAGGCCATGATATTTTTCATAAATAATTTTGAACGCAATGTAAGGGGAAAGCCATGAATGATTTTGAATGAAAGCCTCACATTCTTTCAAAAGAACAGACGTATTATTAGTTTCAAAATATTCACGAAATATTTTTATTTTTAGGTCTTTGATCCTGTTGTGATTTATCCGGATTGATTTT
>JAIOQL010000467.1 GCA_021413405.1 Leptospira sp. | reverse complement strand
TAAAAGCGAGGTTGGGGCAAATAAAAAAAGAAGCAGGTTATTTGAAAAATATGGCCCTGGATATCCTCGACTCCGTAAAGGAAAAGATCATTGTCCGGAAAGAAATCCTGAATCTCGAAGATTATGCATTGCTTATCCAGGAGGATATGAATCTATTTTTTTATGCTACAGACGTGAAATTTGAACTTAGTCTCAAAACAAAGGGAAGCATACAACTTGATGGAGACCGGTTCAGGAGACTCATCCTGAATCTCGCAAAAAATTCTTTTGAAGCGATGCCAAAAGGCGGAAAATTTCAAATTCAAATCCTGAAAGAAAGTAATCTCTATTACTTCCGTTTTGAGGATACCGGAAAAGGAATGTCGCGTGAAATTCAGGAGAAGATTTTCGTGCCTTTATTCACACAAAATAAACTCCACGGAACCGGGCTTGGATTGATGGTAGTTAAGCGGATTGTAGATGCTCACGGTGGAACTCTCGCGATTCAATCAACTGAAAACCAGGGCACCAGGATCACAATTGCCATCCCATAAGCGGGAAATCTTGCTTTCTTTATTTTCCGGAACCGCCTGCAACAAGTATAGAGGGAACTTTTTTCATAGTCTCTGTTTTTTTTGAATCTCCGGCGGATTTTTCTAATTTTATCAGTCTCCATTATAGAAGCCATTTTTTTTATGAAAAAGAAAACCGTTTTCACCCTGATCACAATTCTCATTTCTATGTTTGTCATCGGAATATCTGTTGAAGTATTTTCTGCCTATCGTTTGGCGACCCGGTTTAATTTACAGGATTTCAGAAAAATACCGGCCTATAGAAAAGTTCAGCCGTACAAAGAGAATCCGTATATAGTGAGTTTCAAACCTTTTTCTCATGCCCATAAACCTCATTCAGAATATCAACAATCTACGGATCTCTATTCTGTGCATTACAGAATTAATGAAATGGGTTTTCGGGGTTTTTCATTTTCGAAGAAACAAAGAGACAAAAGAATTCTTGTAATAGGGGATTCCCAAGTTGAAGGTCATGGAGTTGATTTTAGTGAAACATTTTCAGAAATACTGAATAATGAATTTATAAACTCAGAATGGGAAATTTTAAATGTTGGCAACCAGGGAGGGAGTCCGGTTTATTATGCTCTTAATCTGGACAGATATCTTGCTCTGAAACCGGATGCAGTGCTTCTTACAATTCATGACAATGATCTCAAAGATGATTCAGACAGGATTAAAAATTATCTGAATATGCCTTATATTGAAAATTTTTTTCAGCCGAATAAATTAAGTAATATCATCTTTGACCGGAAAACCTATATACTTCTGAATACAATCTGGAAAAATAAAATTTCTTATCCATCCAATGAACTGGAAAAAATAATTTTTAAAAATTCACAGTTGGACGCCGCGAGCGAAGGACAGGTAAGCAGTCAATCAGGCCCGGACTATGCATTTGCTCCGGCTCATTTTGAAAAGAAATGGGGGGAATCCGAAAAATACCTTAACTACGTTGTGAAAGAATTCCGACAAAGGAATATAGCGTTCTATGTAATGTATACCGGACTAGGATATACTTTTCCTAAATCAAATATTTTCAGCATGCAACATTCCGAAAGAATGGAAAAATATTCTAAAGCATGGTCTCAATTAAACGGCATACCTTATTTTTCGATGTTGCCTGCTATCCGGTTGAATTTGAGTAGCCGGGGTCCGGAATTATTGATTCCGGGGGACGGACACGCATCTGTAGCCGGTCACCACCTGATTGCCAGTAAATTAAGCCCTTGGTTAAGAAAGGAATTGCGTTAAAATAAACGCAATTGCTTGACTTTTGCAATGAGATTTGAATTATATTTAATTCAAGTCCAGCAGCTATCTTTTTGTTTGCTCCTGCCGGAACTTTTGTCAATCCAAGGATCTATGGAGAAAACCATGTATAATTCCAGATTTTTTACAATCGCATTTATGATTTTTATTGCAGCGCTTAGCAGGCTGATTCCACACCCGCCAAATTTTTCGCCAATATTTGCGGTTTCCCTTTTTGCCGGAGCTACGATTCTGAGCCGGAAAGAATCAATTTTTATTCCGCTTGTGGCAATGCTCATCAGCGATTATTTCATAGGTTTTCATGCCCTGATGCCAGTGGTTTATGTTCTCACTATCCTGATGGTCTGTGCTGGCTGGTCCGTTCAAAGAAAATTCTCAGCATTTAGAATTGCAGGATTTACAGTTCTTGGTTCCGTTGTTTTTTTTCTGGTAACAAACTTTGCAGTTTGGATTAGCTCTGGAATGTATTCTTTGAATCTCGCAGGGATTTTACAGTGTTATTCAGCAGCGATTCCGTTCTTTCAGAACAC
>JAIOQL010000466.1 GCA_021413405.1 Leptospira sp. | reverse complement strand
CTGTTGTCTTCAATCTTATTGCGGCCTTTATGTTCGATGTCCATATAGCGAAAACGGTCGGCAAGGGATTGATCCATCTTGAACTGATCGATGAATACGTTATCCTGGGAGGATTACTGGGAGCCATCGCTTGGAATTTAGTGACGTGGTATTATGGAATACCATCGAGTTCTTCTCACGCACTTGTTGGAGGTTATGCCGGCTCTGCAATAGCAAAAGCTGGATTCACCGCAGTGATCTATTCCGGGTGGACAAGCACAATTATCTTTATTGCCGTTGCACCATTAATGGGAATGGCATTGGCTTTCATCCTCATGACTTCAATGATGTGGTTGTTCCATAAACGTTCATCGACCAAAATAAATGGATGGTTTCGTAAGTTGCAGCTTTTATCGGCTGCAGCTTATAGTTTAGGGCATGGAACAAATGATGCTCAAAAAACAATGGGAATTATTACCACTCTCCTTGTCACTACAGGAATTCTGAAAACTTTTGAAGTCCCGACCTGGGTTATTCTCTCTTCACACACGGCGATCGCATTCGGTACATTGTTTGGCGGCTGGAGAATTGTAAAAACGATGGGAACAAAAATTACAAAATTAAAACCTTCCGGTTGATTTGCAGCAGAAACAGCAGGCGCCATTACATTACTTGTTACTGCTTTCAGCGGTATCGCAGTAAGTACAACTCATGTTATTAGCGGCGCGATCATGGGAGTTGGAGCAACAAAACGTTTTTCTGCTGTCCGATGGGGACTTGCAAGCAATATTATTATTGCATGGATTATTACGATTCCTGCTTCGGCAGCCATTGGAGCTTTATCGTATTGGATTGTAATTTTGTTCAAATAAGATCATCGAAACAATTTAAAACAAAAACACTCTCGGTTTATATCGAGAGTGTTTTTGTTTTAAATTGGAAAAAACAATCTAAAGGTTGTCCCTTTGCCTATTTGGGATTCCATCTCAATAAAACCACGATGATTCTCCATTATTCCATTTACCATTGCCAAGCCTAACCCTGATCCTTCTGTTTCATTTTTTGTCGTAAAGAACGGCTGAAATGCATTATCCATGATCTCTTGAGTCATACCGCAGCCATTATCACAGACTGACAAACAAAGATACCTGTCTGAAGGATCGATCGATTGTTCTTCGCCGATCTTGTCCGCCACAGAAGTTGAAATGATTATCGTTCCCGTATCACCAATTGCATCACGCGAGTTAAGACAAAGATTCAGTAACGCCTGGTGAATCTGATTTGCATCGGCTCTCAACGATGGCAGATTATCTGAAAGCTGCATTTCAATTGCAATTGAGATCGGGAATGTTCGTTGAATGACAGAAACGATCTCCGCAACAATGGGATTGATCTGAACAAGATCGAAATTCAATTCTGACTTTTTTGCAAATGTCAGCAATTGACGAACCAATGACCTTCCCCGTTCAGTAGCTACCGAAATTTGTTCGGCAGATTCACTCAATGATTTCTTATCGATATCTTTCAGAAAGGTCAGCTTATTTATAGCCGTTCCAATAATACCAAGGATATTAAGGATATCATGCGCTATTCCGCTCGCAAGTGTGCTGATGATCTCTTTCTTCTGGATATGAAGAAGCTGTTGTTCAAGTTCGATCCTTTGACGTTCATTCCTCGAACGTTCCGTGATATCACGGATCATGATTTGAATTGAAG
>JAIOQL010000465.1 GCA_021413405.1 Leptospira sp. | reverse complement strand
TTAGAACTCCGTGAAAAAACCCTGCTACTTTGTCATCGATCCGGGAGAAACCTATCCTGGTGTTAAAATACTTTCCGATAGATTCAATCAGCGGATCCGAAAAAGTGGAAGATGGAACTGAAAGTTCTGCACCTCTATATTTATTTCCACAATCCCATAATTTTCTGTTTCGTATCCTGTGAGCCCATCTGAATATTACAAGACTCAGAAAAAACAAAATCATCGCGGAGCTGATCAGAAGCAGAGTTTTCAGCCATTCATACAGAAAGGCCGGTGTCCAAGAACCCAGGGATTCATTGAAAAAAAATACTGAAAGAACTACAACCGGCGAAAACAGCATAGACACACCGAGAAAATATAGAGAGAACCGGACCGGAAAAGGCGCAATTATTCCTGTCTTCGTTTCGTTTGCCGGAACAGACAACACCATTGGAAGAAACAGGCGTATATGCGCAGCACTGCCAATCACAAGACCAAACATCATAAACACAATGGCGGGCAGAACGAAAATGGATCTGCCGTATGGTAAATCCAAAACCTTTGAATTCAGAAAAAGAAAAGTAGCTTCAGCTAAAAAACCCATCGTTCCAGGGAGTATAAGGAAATTAAAAGTTCCTGGACTCAACACCAATGTGGATATTCCGGAAATTCTCCCGATTCCCTTGCATTCGTCCACAATATTGGTTTTTGCGATCTTACAGAGATAGCCGAAAGAAAGAAACTGAAAAGTTTTTGAAAAACTGTGAAAAATCAACGTGAAATAAAATAAAATCATAAAAGATTTTCCAAGTTCATAAATTCTTGGCTCAGTATTTCTGATCCAATAACCGGATATAAATAAAATGAGCCACAGAAAATTCAGATTCTCGATCGTGCTGTAGGCCAATGATTTCTTTACATCGTTTTGAAAAAAAGATGTGATGGCTCCAAAAAAAACTCCAAAGGCAGCAAGAGGGATCAGATACTGTGCAAGTCCAATGGAAGAGGAATGAATTGGCGCATAACGTACAAAAAGAAGGAGTGGAAGATTTACCATTAGACCGGAATAAGCAGCTGAACTGTGTGCAGGCCCTCCAGAATGAGCTTCCGGAAGCCATACGTGCACTCCAATGAATGCTGCCTGAATGAGAAGGCCGCAGACAAGGAAAAGAAGGCCCGTTTCGGCATCAGAATGAAAAATCCATCCCGTTAAAAAGATCAGTGAAAATCCGCTTTTCAAAAAAATTGCAATGATACTCCTGATTGCCTTATGATCAAATATGCCACCGGAATAAACGAGGATTGCTCCAAAGGTAAGGATCTCCCACGAAAAAAGCAGCCAGAATGTTTTTCCTGCAAGGTAAGCACCCGAAAGCCCGCCAAAGAAAAAGAGATACCCTACTTGGATTAATCCATGGTTCCGGTGTTCATATCCGAAAACATAAAACAAAATTGCGTTAGCTGAAATTGTTTGAATCAGAAGACCAATCCCGATTGGTAAATCTGCACCGAGGAAATCAAATCCAAGGAAGATCCCTAATGGGATTGGCAGTAGAACAGAAACTGTTGAAATTGCATAAATCGCAGATCGCATTGACTGAATTTACACAAAATGCATATACTAATCAAACAATAAATTGCAGGTTGTCTGGTAAACTGTTCAGGCTTTTAAATTAAACCAAAGAGTCACCGGGAATTATTCAATTTAAGAAAAACTACGATTTGCAATCACTCCGATGTCATTCTGAACACAATCACCAAACCCCGTGGAAAATCCAGGCGGTATCAGATTCTTCGATGCCCTCAGAACGACACTTTATGTGGATACTTCTTCAGAAGGAATACCGGGAAATTTCCAGAATTGAAAAGTTGGTGTGATTTCCTTCGAAATTTACAGTTGCACTTTCCCCAATTTTCTTTCCCAATAATGCTTTTCCGAGAGGAGACTGGTAACTGATAATATTTTTTTCTGTATCAGCATCCCATGCACCCAGAATAGAATAGGTCAAAATTTCATCCGTCTGGGCATTCTTAACTTTTACAGAGCAGCCAATATTAATTTTATCTGTTTTCACTTCAGTCAGATCGAGAATGTTAGCACTTTTGAGTTCTGCTTCCAGTTTTTTAGCCTGCGACTGAAGTTGAACCTGACGTTCCATTGCCGCCTTGTACTCAGCATTTTCCCGGAGATCACCTTTTTCTTGTGCTTCGCCAATATCACGGGAATTCTCTACCATTTCCACATTCACAAGGTGATCGAATTCCGCTTTCTTTGTGTTGAAACCCATCCTG
>JAIOQL010000529.1 GCA_021413405.1 Leptospira sp. | reverse complement strand
AATTTTATTTATTTCAATAAATTCCGGTACGTTTAACCCGACAGACTTAAAAAGAAGATTCGAACGATATTTGTCCATAGCGAGAGCTGATGCAAGAACCCCGGAACCTGTAAATGGAATACCACGGGCAAACAATATCGATTGTATGGTTCCATTTTCCCCTTCTCCTCCGTGCAGACCGATAAATACCAGATCTGAATCTGTTGAGCTCATTCCATCTCCAGTTTGTGCCTTTACAGGTATGATTTCCCGGAAATTCCGCATAAACGTTTCACTCATTCCCTGAAGTTCCTTCTGTAATTCGGGCATCGGATGATTGAATTCAACAGGAATGATCCAGTCCCCTTTTTTTGTGATCGGAATAGCTTTCACGAGATATTTATCCCGGGAAAGAGTCTCATATATAAATCTACCGGATTTGAGAGATATCTCATGTTCGGGGGAAGTTCCACCCAGGATAACAGCGATTTTTTTTAGCAAGATTTTCCTTTACGGCCTGTAGCAGGGAGTATTTTTACTTTATATTGCACGATAATAATAAAAGAACTTTTCCAAATGGTAGTTAAACCCTGCAACCTTTAATTGAGACATTACGAAAAAGGTCAGCCATTGGGTCGATTGAAGAAAGTAATCTATGAATCTGGATAATCTGCGGACATTTTCCCTAACAGTCTTTTTTGCCGCATTTTTGATTGTGCCGGGGATATCCCTCGAAGCAAAGCTCCCAACACATCCTAACGGAGATTATAAATCAGATTATTGGCAATTCTGGTTTCTATATGAACAGGAAAAAAGACCTGGCCAGGAGGAATACATATTCCGGCCGTTTTTCAGTTCCTACACAGAAAAACAAAGTGCGCACACATACCAGACAGTTCTCTATCCCCTCTTCTACCGAGAGAAAACAAACCACTGGGAGAAGTGGACATTCCTTTTTCTTTTCAATAAAGATTCGATGAAACACGAGGATACGGGTGATGACACGGATCTCATTCTGTCTCCCTTCTTTCACTGGGGCTCCGGGGAAACGGAAAGGGACAGATATTGGGGGCTATTCCCTCTTATCGGTTCAACAAAATCGAAAATTTCGTGGAGCGAACTCAATTATTTTCTTTTCCCGATTTATGCAAACTGGAGCTACAAAGAATTCAAGGCCCATGCATTTCTCTGGCCACTGATCGTTTTCGGTTCATCCGATATCCGGAAGGAATACAGAATTCTTCCTTTTTTTTCGATAAAAGAGCACGTCGGAAAATACCGGCACTATGCATTCCTCTGGCCATTCATTCAATGGGGCGAGGATTTCCTCGACAAAAAAGAACCTACAAATTATTTATTCACTTTTTTGTATAATTACAAAGGTTCACGGTACGGAAATATGCGAAGGGGAAGTTGATTTCAATGTTCTGTTTTTTCTTTTCCAGTACGGGTATAACAATGACAAAGATTACAGGAAGCATATCTTTTTCCCTTTTTATGGATATTATAGGTTTGGGGGACGAGAAACTACTTTCATAACACCGTTTTATATTCACCTTCGTTCGGATAATTATCTTCTAAAAAGTGATTACAAATTTTTTCTTCCCTTTGTCTGGAAGATGGATCAGTATTTTCCGAAAGAACAAAGATCGGATGAATATTTTAAAATTTGGCCTCTTTTTAAATGGCACAAAGACACTGAAGGAAATGAAAGCTGGAATGTATTTTCACTTTTCCCGATTCGTTCACTCACAGTGGAAAGGAATTGGGATCCCATCTGGTCTGTCATTGAATACAGGAAATTTACGAATGGCGAAAAACGATTATCACTTTTCATGCGTCTTTATACCCAACGCTGGAACAAGGATGAATTTCATGTTTATATACCGTTTCTACTTGACCTCTCTCTCGAACAGGATAGAACAAATATCCAGATCCTGTATGGACTTTTTGGCTATCAGAGAGAATATGAAAAAAGAACCCTGCAATTACTCTGGTTTATAAAAATATGATCCAATATCTCAAAGAGCTTATTATCAATTCATTGAGTGGCGCTGGTTATACACTCATTCTGCTTTTCAAGGCAATTCTCCAGTTAAGGGGAGTTTTTTTTAAACGCAAAGAAATTATCCAGCAGATGTATATCGCGGGAGTAAGCAGTTTCCTCGTTGTTTCGATAGTAGCAGTTTTCACAGGAATGATAATGGGTCTGAATGCCGGCCTTGGCCTGAAAGATTTTGGAGCCGAAGGACAGATCGGAATTCTGCTAACAATCACACTCACCCGCGAAATGTCTCCATTCATGACTGCTCTGATTCTTGCCGCATCCGTCGGTTCGGCAATTGCAGCAGAAATAGGAACAATGAAAGTTTCTGAAGAGATCGATGCACTGGAAGTGATGTCAATCGATCCCGTCCGTTACCTTGTAATGCCGCGAATTGTAGGATTTTCTCTTATGGTTCCTGTGCTTTGCATTTATTCAACAATTCTTGGAATACTGGGCGGCGCGCTCATAGGCCATTTCCAGTTGAATCTGGAATACCAGGTATATTTCAACGATGTCTTTACGCGGATCGCATCAATCCCTGGCCTGAAGGATCTTTATGTCGGGGTTTTAAAAGGATTTGTTTTCGGAGTTACTGTTTCGACTATCGCATGTTCCTATGGACTCCGGACAACTAACGGAGCAATCGGAGTTGGACGGGCTACAAGAGAATCTGTCGTCACCTCTTTTTTGATGGTTATATTTATCGGCTATACATTGACATCTATATTTTTCAACAAGTGAAAGAATGAATTCAACGATTATCGAACTCCGGAATATTCACAAAGCATTTGGAAACAGAAAAATTCTGAAAGGAATAAACATTTCCGTTAGTAAGGGTGAGACGATGGTGATCCTCGGCCCTTCCGGAACCGGAAAATCAGTGACACTGAAACATATCACAGGTCTTCTCACTCCGGATGCCGGAGAAGTTTTTATTCACGGCGAATCTATTTCAGCAAGCGATGACAAAACAATCGAAAAACTCCGGGCTAAAATGGGAGTCTTATTTCAGTCGGGAGCATTGATCAACTGGCTCAGTGTTTATGAAAATGTAGCTCTTCCGCTCCGTGAACACAAAATTGCCCATGGAGAAGAGCTGGACAGAATTGTAATGGAAAAACTAGGCTGGCTCGACCTGATTCCGGCTAAAGACAATCTTCCCGGTGATATCAGTGGAGGTATGAAAAAAAGGGCAGGAATCGCAAGAGCCCTCACATCAAATCCGGAAATTTTGCTCTATGATGAGCCAACTTCAGGCCTTGATCCGGTAATGTCCAATGTTTTCAACGAACTGATTCTACGCCTCCAAAAAGAACTACACGTAACCTCTATCGTTGTTACACACGATATGCAAAGTGCCTATATGATCGCTGACCGGATCAGTTTTATTTATGAAGGCGAAGTGCTTCTCTGCGGAACACCAGAAGAAATCCAGGCGTCACCAAATCCTGTCATACAACAATTTATCAATGGAAGAACAAGTGGTCCGATGATTCTGGATCATTCCGAGACAGAGAATAAAAAATAATCTTTTTAAGAAGAAAGAATCGCAAAATCAAAATACGCAGTAAGTCTGATTTCTGCCCAAAAGTGTAATTTCCTGAATAAAAAATCCTTATTTCGAAATTCTATTTGAAGTTTTTCAGTTTCACTGTCTTTATTCGTGAAATTCTGAACTATTTTTTTTCCTCGTTTATAAACTGGGAGGACTTTGGCGGAAATTTATGTCATGATCAACGAATCTGCACAAGGATGATTATGATTATTGATTTTATCAAGCCAATCTGGAATTCCAACACTGGTATTTTTTTCGCTTCTTTCGTAGCGGTATCTTCAGCTGCCTCGATTTACAGTCGCTACTTTAAGGAAGAAATGTATCCTTTGTTCAAGGGAATTCCAATAATTGGAATGATCGCTTTCCTGCTTTATCATCTGCTCCAAGCGGAATATTCCTCCTCATTTTCGACATTGATAATCGTTGGTCTTGGACTCGGATTAACCGGTGACCTATTCCTTTTGAAGCATGAATATTTTATTCATGGTTTAGTCGCGTTTCTGGCCGGGCATATTTTTTACATTGCCGCATTTATTTATTATTCGAAATCTATGCATATATTCCCGTACATACCGGCAATCTCACTCACTATGATTTATGGAATTTTGCTCAGCCGGTTTCTTTTCCGGAACAACAGGAAAAAATATATTATCCCTGTCCTGGTCTACAGTCTTGTAATTTCATTTATGCTGGCTTCCGGATTCAGTTTCGATTATGATTCTAATCCGCTAATTCCTTTTTTTGCGATTGGAGCTGCATTGTTTGCATTTTCTGATTTAGCACTTGGCCTAAACCGGTTCGTAAAATCATTTTCCGTTGCTCAGTTATTCATTTTATCAACTTATTATTCAGCCCAGGCGCTTTTCGCCTGGGGTGCCTACAAAATAATCTACTCCTGAATTTTAAGAATAAAGCCGGAAATTATTTGAACCGGTCATTCTGGAATTTATAAACAGTTTTTGCATCCTTAACAGAAACGGGTTTTACATTCCAAATCTCTTTTGCATATTCCGCAATCGTCCGGTCTGAAGAAAATTTTCCCATCCTGGCAACATTCAGAATGGATTTTTTCGTCCACAGATCTTTATTTTTGAATTCTTCGGCAACTTTTCTCTGACAATCAAAATAATCCTGGTAATCAGCCAGTAGCAGATACGTGTCCTGGTACAAAAGATTATCGTGAATCGGGTGAAAGAGTTCACGGTTTTCCGGAGAAAAAAATCCATCCCGTAGAAGAGTCATGATTTTCCGGATATCGTGATTGGTGTCCACGTAATGAGCGGGCCGATACCCTTTTCTCTGTATTTCCTGGACTTCCGGAGTCTTCAGACCAAAAATAAAAATATTTTCTTCGCCTACTTCTTCCATAATTTCAACATTTGCGCCATCGAGAGTTCCGATAGTCAGTGCGCCATTCAGTGCAAATTTCATATTCCCGGTTCCACTTGCTTCGGTTCCTGCTGTCGATATTTGCTCAGACAGATCGGAGGCCGGAAAAATATTCTCCGCGAGAGAAACTCTATAATTAGGAAGAAAAACAACCTTGATCCGGCCATTCACATCGAGATCATTGTTTATGACTGTGCCAACAGAATTGATCAGTTTAATGATAAGCTTTGCCATATAATAGCCTGGGGCAGCCTTGCCGGCAAATATTACTGTCCGGGGAGCAACATCCAGCCTGGGATTTTCTTTTATTTTTATGAATAGTCCAATGACTCCAAGCACATTGAGCAATTGCCTTTTGTACTCATGAAATCTTTTTACCTGTACATCAAACATTGAATCTGTGTGAACGGTGATCCCTGTGTCATGGTGAATGATCTTAGCCAGTTTTTCCTTGTTTTCTTTCTTAATTGTTCTCCAGTCTTCACAAAACTTTTTGTCATTCACAAAATTTTCCAGTCCCTTGAGTGCACTCAGATCTGTGCTGAACTTATCCCCGATTTTTGAATAAATCAGTTCTGAAAGAAGAGGATTCGATTTGATAAGCCAACGTCTCTGCGTAATTCCATTTGTTTTATTGTTAAATTTTTCGGGACATTGTTTAAAGAACACCGGAAAAACAAGAGTCTTCAGAAGTTCGGAATGGAGAGCTGCTACCCCGTTCAGACTGTGGCTTCCAATGATCGCAAGATTTGCCATCCGGATCTTTTTGTCCTGACCTTCCTGGATGATCGAAAGCTGCATAATTTCGTGATCAGAAAATTTTCCTGTTTGTTGGATTTCCTCAATGAATCTCCGGTTAATCTCATAAACAATTTGCATATGCCTTGGAAGAAGATGCTCAAAAAGACCGACGCTCCAGGTCTCGAGAGCCTCGGGAAGAACAGTGTGATTTGTATAGGCGAAAACTCCAGTGGTGATCTCCCATGCCTTCTCCCATGTCATTTTTTCATGGTCTATCAGAATCCTCATCAGTTCAGGAATCGCCACACTTGGATGAGTGTCATTCAATTGAATTGCGACCTCATCTACAAAACGGTCGAAATCACCATTTTTTCTTTTATACCGTTTGATAATATCAAAGAGGCTTGCCGCAACCATGAAATACTGTTGTTTGAGTCTGAGTAATTTTCCCTGCTGAGTAGTGTCGTTTGGATAAAGCACTTTCGAAATATTTTCGGTTTTCTGTTTATCCTCAACTGCACGAAGATAATCCCCATGATTAAAATAATCAAAATTGAATTCTTCCGAGGAACGCGCGGACCAGAGACGAAGATTATTTACAGTGGATGTGTTATAACCGGGAATCGGATAATCATGACCGACCGCCAGTACTTTCTCCGCAGGTAGCCAGACGGAAATATAATCCCCGGTTGCATCCAATTTCGTCTCAACATGACCATAAAAGAATACTTCGAATTTTACATCATAGCGAACCAGTTCCCAGGGATTCAGTTCTTCGAGCCAATGATCCGGTTTCTCAACCTGGTAACCATTTTCTATTTTTTGGTTAAAGATACCGTAGTCATAGCGGATGCCATAACCGTATCCCGGCAGATTTAATGTGGCCATGGAATCCAGAAAGCAGGCTGCCAATCGTCCCAGGCCACCATTACCAAGCCCTGCATCAGATTCAAATTCGAGTATAGTTTCAAGCTCATAACCAAAATCGAAAA
>JAIOQL010000015.1 GCA_021413405.1 Leptospira sp. | reverse complement strand
ATCGGCGGTTATTGTACTTTTTACGATTATACGGGAAGCTGTTCGGAAACGTTGCTCACCCACGATGCAAAATAGTTGGAGAGTGTTCTGAGAAACATCATATCCATGTCGTCTTTTACAATTTTCATTGCCTGAGCATATTTAGTCCTGAAATCTATTATTGAAGTTTCGACCGGTATGTATTTTCTGATTCGGGACGCAGTCTCCTCATCAAAACCATATTCTTTTGCCCACTCGGCGATTAACGTATTGCAGTTATGTTTTTTCGATAGAAGTATCTGGGCCAGGATATTCCGGAACATTGATTCGAGTGCCACAAAGGTTATGTAATTGTGTTTATTTCCGAACTCTTCTATGATCTCATCCCGTTTATCGATAATCAATTTTGTGTTCGGGAATGTCTTGAAAAGATTTGTGAGTTCATTGTATGCCTTGAAATGTTTCAGGATATTGTTCCTGTCTTCGAGGGTGATGAGGCCTGATTCATTTTGTGGAGAATTGCTTTCGGTTTGCAGTAATTCAATGACCTGAAAAATAATATCAAATGAAAACTGTGTAGTTTTGCCGCGAAGATATTTTATCTCGCCATGGTATGCATTGAAAACTTTTGTACAGAAAACTTCCAGTTTCTCATTCGTTAGCGCGGTGTTCTTGAATAAATCGGCAATACTTTTTATAAATTTGTTTTTGTCTTCAATGTTGAAAAGTTCAGGCTGATTAGTGAATGTACGTATGAAAATGTCACGAGGAATGCGCAAACCACCGATCCCACCTGTCTGAATTTCATCAGTCCGGTTCAGAACCCTGTACAAAAGCATTCCGAGCTCCCTCGTTGTTTTCTGGTCTTTTTGAGCCGGAAAATTTGTAAGGTTTATATTTTCTTCGTTAAAGGACTCGTTCGGTGGTGGCATATAATATATTGTTTTGTTAAACTAAGTTTTTCGCAATTTTCACGTTTGTAAAGTAGAAAAATTTTAACTGCTCAGCAGTTAGAAAAAATGGAGCACAGATGACGCGGATGACACAGATTGGCACGGATATTATAGGAAATGGCGGTGTTTAACCCGACTGAAAGTTATAATAACTATAGTAAAAGAGCAAAAAACCACAAGGTTTGATTATTGGAAGGAAACATTTATGACTGAAATCACTAAAATCAGATCAGCCGTCAACCCGCCTAATCCGTGTCATTGGTGTTCTGTTAAAAACTCAGCGGAAAACCTTTTCTGCATTTTTGAAATAAATTTTTTCCAGGATTTCTTTTTTGAGTCCGAGTCCATATATCTTCCAGAAACCTTTTCGGGGTTTATGCAGAGGGAAGTAATCAAAGTATTCATCATTAGTTTCAAGGAAACGGGAATATATTTCAAACTTTCCCCTGTCAGGCGGTCCGTCGGTTCCGAAAAAGACCCTGTCCTGGTATTTTGCAAGGAACTCTTTTGTCTTGTAGGGTTGCCTTCCCAGTTCATCAATCCTTGCTGCAATATCCAGATAAACATTTTTATTTGAATCGAGAAGTTTTGCAGCCTGTTCCAGGTCATGCGAAAACTCTGCGAAATGAAGGCTTACAAAAGTAATCCGGGGATATTTTTTAAAAAGCCTTTCCCGTTCTTTAGTGACTTCTTCAAATTTTGGAAATTCAGATGTGTTGAATGACCATTCCGGATGACGCAGAAGCTCTTCATACCGTTCATTTTTTTCATCTGCTTTTCCGAAGAAAGCCGGGGGATCGGCCGTATGGATTGAGATCACCAGTTTTGCTTTTTCGCATTCAAGGAAAAGAGGTTCGAGCAATGCATCATCAAGAGTTAGCCTTTCCCCGTTTTCTTTCCGGATGTTCAGTCCGAAATTTTTCCAGAGTTTTATTCCTTTCGTACCGTTAGCGATATCCTGTTTCAGATCATTCAGCATAGCCGGAACGAAATCTTTCGATTCCTTTATGCGCTTCCAGTTGAATGTGGAAAAATGAATGATCCTCGGATCATTGAACTGACTCTTTAATTTTTTGAAATCATCTCCGGTTGTAAAACTCAGGTTTATGAATTTTTTTATTTTCAATTCCGTCATTGCTTTTGATATTTCAGAAGGTGAGCCGGAAAATGATCCCCCAATGTGACCGTGAGTCTCTATTACATCCATTGAAGGCATCCTGGTTTTGCGGGCGTCTTCCGTTTTTAGAACCGGGACAGGATTGTATTCAGTGAGAAGTATATCATTTTTGAATTGTGGGATGCTCCCTGGGGCCGGAAAACCCAAAGAGTTCATAGCGATGAATCTTAATTTGATCCGCAAAGAAGGGATTAAAAATATGAGCAGAAAAAAATTCGCAATAACCGAAAAAATGAGAAGATATCTCATCACTTTCATTTTTCCGTCGCCAGCTGCCGGCTGCAATATACCAGATATTTTCATTGTATAACATCTTATATTATAAACTATAGTCGTAAAGAGAATTTTAGAAGAGTATGAACAGGACATCGGGAAAAAAAAATCAAACAACAAATTCTATTGTGCCCGCCCCGATTATTTTACCTGAAGAATTATTTATTCTTCCAATCAAGATGCGTCCGATTTTTCCCGGGATAGTGACGCCTCTCATTGTCCCATCCGGAAAATTTACAGCTGGAGTTGAAGAAGTATACCGGACAACCGGGTATATCGGTCTGTGCCTCCTGAAAGAAGAGGAAAACGAAAAGGATGCTGCTGAAAATATTTTTCGTTTTGGAACGGTTGCCCGAATCCTCAAAAAAGTGAATCTGCCTGATGGTGGAACAAACATACTCGTCAGCACTCTCCGCAGATTCAAAATTGAAACAATTCTCTCTACAGATCCTTTCCTGATTTCAAAGGCCAGCTATCCTGACGAAATATTTTCGGGATCAAAGACTGTTACGAAAGCACTGATGAGAACTTTAATTATACTTACCCGTGAGTTGGCTCAGAATAACCCGCTTTTTACGGAGGAAATGAAGCTGACACTCGTGAACATGAATGATGCCGGACGCATGGCTGATTTCGTGTGTTCCATCCTGAATCTTGAAAAAGAAGAATACCAGTCGGTCATTGAAACAGCAAATATCCAGGAGCGGCTCGAGATTGTTATACTCTTTCTGAAGAAAGAAATTGAACTGATCTCATTGCAGAAAAAAATTAATGAACAGATCAATGAAAAAATGGATAAGCAGCAACGTCAGTTTTTTCTTAGGGAACAGCTCAAGTGGATACCATTGAATCTCTTCCCTGGGAAAATCCACCGAAACGAACGATTGATCTGAAGAAAGCGGGCCGGATTCTGAATCGCGATCATTATAAACTGGAAGATGTAAAAGAGAGAATCCTGGAATTTCTTGCAGTTAAAAAACTGAACCCGGACAGTAAGGGTGTTATCATGTGCCTCGTTGGTCCTCCGGGAGTCGGGAAAACCTCTATCGCAAAATCCGTAGCGGAGGCGCTCGGCAGAAAATTTTACAGATTTTCTCTTGGTGGGATCCGGGATGAGGCAGAAATAAAAGGTCATCGAAGGACATATATCGGGTCGATGCCGGGAAAAATTCTACAGGCACTAAAAGTTCTGAAGGAAAAAGATCCGGTCATTCTCCTCGACGAAATTGATAAACTTTCTTCCGGAATTCACGGCGATCCCGCTTCCGCTCTTCTGGAAGTGCTTGATCCCGAACAGAATTCAACATTCCGGGATCATTACCTGGATCTGCCTTTTGATCTTTCAAAAATATTTTTCATTGCAACGGCGAATAACCTCGATACGATTCCCCGGGTGCTTGCAGACAGGATGGATGTGATTCGGCTTTCGGGTTACATCACAGCTGAGAAAGTACAGATATTCCAGAAATATCTCTGGAAAAAAGAACTCATCAAAAATGGATTAAAGGACAAAAATATAAAATTTGAGAAAGGTGTGATCGTCAGCCTGATCAATTCTTATTCCAGGGAAAGCGGTTTGCGTGGTCTGGAAAAAATGAGCGATAAGATCGCAAGAAAAATTGCTTATAATCTTGTGAATACCGGAAAATATAAGAAAGTAATCGGTGAACAGGATCTTAAAAAATATCTCGGCGTTCCACTTTTTGTAGACGACCGGATGAACAGACCTACTGTTCCCGGGACGGCGCTCGGCCTGGCCTGGACTTCCGCTGGCGGTGCGACACTTCTGATCGAAGCAATTTTTCTGGATGGAAAAGGATCTTTGCTCCTTACGGGAAAATTGGGAAAGATGATGAATGAATCTGCAACGATCGCTCTTAGTTTCATCAAAAGTTATCTCAAGAATGAATCTATTTTTGAGAATAAAAGAATTCATATCCATATTCCGGACGGTGCAACGCCAAAAGATGGACCGAGTGCGGGCGGGGGACTCCGGGAAAAAATTGTTGCCGCGAAAAGAGCAAAAGTAAATAAAATTATATTTCCGAAGGACAATGAACCTGCTCTCAGCGAAATTCCGGGATATGTAAAAGCCGGGATCAGATTCTATCCTGTATCGCGATTCGAAGAGGTTGCTGATTTGCTTATTCCGGGAAAACCGGCAAATGATTAATTAATTTATTTCTGAATTCAGGCACAGAGCCGGAAAAAAAGGGGAAAATGTAAAATGGGTGTTCCGTTTATTGATATAAAAAGATTTGAGACCGGGTTTCTCGACGAGTGGACCGAAAAAGTTTCGTCTCTGAGCAAAACAGCCAGTTTTATCGGAGGACCGGAAGTTGCCGGTCTCGAAAAATCACTTTCAGAATATTGTGAAGTTGCTCATACCGTATCCTGTGCCAACGGAACAGATGCCCTGCAGCTGGCTTTGCGGGCAGTTGGAGTCGGACGCGGCGACAAGGTGCTTCTTCCAGATTCAACTTTCTGGGCAACGTTTGAAGCCGTAGTCAACGTCAACGGTGATCCTTACACGGTGGATACAGATAAAGCAGATCTTCAGATGAATTTTTCAGACTTCGAGAAAGCAATTGAACCCAATGCAGAGAGAACAAAACTTGAAGCCATATTGAAAGAGGCAGGGATTGGTTTTGGGAATATTTACCCTGGCTCCATGACTGATCAGCCTGGTGCAAAAGAATTTCAGAAAGGCCGTTTTGGAAAAGAAAATGCCCGCGAAATTTCTTCGTCAGTACTGAATCTTCCTCTTTTTCCGTACATGACCGAAGCAGAATTTTCCGAAGTGATTTCGGCTGTGAAGAGGCATCTTGGAAAAAATTAGACTCATACTGGTAGTCTTTCTTTTTCTTATAATAGCTATCCTGACATTTACTCTTTCTAAGAGCTGGTTCATGTTTGATAAAGGGATCGAACTGAAAGAAGATGAACCAGTTGCGTTACCACCTGGAGAAGAAACAGCGATCAAGGAAGAGCCAAAAAGCGATATGCTCAGTTTTTCCAAAATTCTCTGGAGAGATTTCCTTTATTATCCAACTGACCTGAATCGTGAAGCCGGAGGATTTGGTCCGGATGAAGTTTTGAGCCATGCCAAAAATATTACATTTATCAATCTGAACACGGGAAAATTGCACAGGATTTTTCAGAAAAAAGCCTATATTTGGGATTATTTCGTCGGGGAATTCAAAAGAAAAACATTCAAAAATAATTCGCAGGATCCGGTCATTGAATCAATTGATATCGGGAACAGGATGATTATTTTGGCAATGACCGAAGACACTAACCAGGATGGATTTTTGAACAATCGTGATAAGCCGAAGATTTTCATTTATCATCCTTATGAAGAAAGGCTCGATTCAATTCTGCCAAAAGACTATTATTTTGAAAAAATTTTATTTAATACAAAGCAAAATGTTCTGGCACTGATTATAAAGAAAGAACCAAAAAAAAAGGAAGAGAAATCAGGATCAGTTTTTTTTGTTTATGACATTGCTTCAAGGAGAGGGCAGACCGTCTTCCCGGAATAAAAAACCCGATCTAAAATATTCGTATATTCCTATTGATACGATCGGCAGGAAAGATCATAATGTATCTTTGCTCTAACATTGAAGCAGCCCGGGGAACGACAATATTAATTAAAAATTCTATCTTTGATAATGATACTACATTATTAAAAGTATTCTTTGATTTTTCATATTTGTCTTATTTAATTTTCTCCAGGTATTTACTGAGGTTGCTGATATGTTGTTTACCACCTTCAATCGCACCATATTTTTTATTAACTCTTTCAAGTTCTTCTTTGCTCGGGAAAATCTGTTTCATGGTTAGGTTCGTTCCTTCACCAGCTTCTTCAAATAGAATTTTCGATTGAAAAACAACATCCTGAGCACCTTCACCGTCGCCAAGATGTTTATAGTAAATGTGATGTGGTTTCTTAATGTCTATGAACTGAATCTTGTTTTTATAGTTATGTCCGTCAGGGCCATGCATGA
>JAIOQL010000528.1 GCA_021413405.1 Leptospira sp. | reverse complement strand
ACTCCTCCCGAATTGGCTGCAGACATTGTGGAACGCGGAATCGTTCTGACAGGTGGTGGTTGCCTGCTCCGTGGTCTTGAGCTTTTCCTTTCCAAAGAAACAGGAGTTCCTGTTTTCAGAGCGGAGAATCCATTGACATGCGTGGTTCTCGGAACAGGTAAATACCTGGACGAACTGAAATATATAAAACCAGGAGTGAGGTAAACTCCTTTCTGATCTCATGTTATGGGATAGAATCAATCAGTACAAAGAACCGGTATCTGTAACTTTCTGTATTTTATTTTCCTTCACATCTCTTTTCTGGAATGGAAATCTTTTTGTCCGCGGAGTAGCCAGTTCTAAAGCGTTAAGCGACACCGTTTCCGCATCAATTGATTCCGTTGGCGATCTCCTGAAGAGCAGTTACAAAAAGCTGGAATCATTTGAAACAGTGCGCAAAGAGCGGGATTTCTACCAGAAGATTGCAGAAGAATATAAACTTCTCCCGCAGGATCTTGAAAAATTAAAAAACGAAAATGATGCACTCCGCAAAGAACTCGGATTTTCCCCAAAGATCGACTACCCCACAGTCAAATCTGAAATACTTTCTGTCCGGCTGAATTCAATTTATAGAACCATAATCATAGACAAAGGATCTGATTCGGGAATCAAACCATACATGCCGGTGATCGGAAGGGCCATAGACGAAAAAGGTCAGGTTTTACAGGCTCTTGTCGGGAAAGTTATCGCAGTATCAGGCAGTTCTTCAGTCGTTCAGCCTTTAATAAATTCAAACTTCACAATGGGGATCCGTCTTCCGGGAACAAATCTCTGGGCAAGTCTTTCCGGAAATTCAGGAAGAGGAACAGAAGCAATTCTAAGTTTCATCGACAACGGGATCATCATCGATCCGCGGGTATTCAGTACTTTTCAGCCGGGACCAAATCCTCTTTCAACTGATACACTTTCAACTGCATCTTTAAGCAAGCTGGGTAAAGGGGTATTTACGTCAGGCGGAAGCGGAATATTTCCTGCTGGTATTCCAGTCGGGGTAATAACCGAAGAAGGCGCAAGAACGGGATCATTTAAAACTGCCTATCTGAGGCCATACATAAAATTT
>JAIOQL010000371.1 GCA_021413405.1 Leptospira sp. | reverse complement strand
CCGGTTTCAGGAGTCCGGGAGAGGAAGCAATCAGGAAAACACTTTTGCGAAAGGGATCAACCCGGCGTCATAAATTTTGCATTTTATTTTTGCAAAAGGAAACTTGAGGATGAAAGAGATTGCAAAATTTTGACGGAAGGGGCGAGCCCGGTCCGAAGGATTCGCCCTGAGAATTTTATTTCGTCTCATGCCACTCATATTTTTTTCCCGGAAGCAACCAGTCAATTAACGGAACTGTGAGTGACAGAATCGCAAGACTCAGAATCAGGCCGTTGTTTCTGAATCTAATGAATTGGATGTAATAGGCGAGAAGTGCTACCAGAAATGAGAAAAGGATTCTTCCCCAAAAGGAATCAGGCGTTGTTTTGGGATCAGAGATCATGAAGAATGAAAAAAGCAGCAATGCCCCGCTTTGCAATTTGTGGATTGGAATAGAGACAGGGTCTCCGAGAGAGTATGATCTCAGAAAAATCATGGAAGTGTAGAAAAAAAGAAAAGAGATCGCCGTGTCTGTCCGGAATGCTTTGAGAACTACGAAAAGACCAAGGCAGAAGAAAAGGAATCCAAAAAAAAGAAAATTCCCCCATTGCCCCGGGGAAACCCAGGCACGGTCCGTAAATAGCAGCATTGCAACAATTCCAAAATTGGCAGGGTTGAAAATATGTTTATTTCTCCATCGTATCAGGAATTTCGAACTGATGGAAAGGAACGCGCACAAAATCACGAGTTCAGGATGATTTGTCCGGAATAAAAGACAAAGTGAGAATCCGGTAACAATGCCGCTTAACGGATTGACGGAAGCGTTGAACATTTTTACAAAGATGAGCTGGAAAGAGATTACTGAAATAAATGTGATGAGGATCTGCGTCAGGCTGATTTCAAAGGAAAACCAGAAAACCCCTGAGAGTAGAAAAAAAAACAGTGAGAGTATCTGGTAAATCCGGGCGTCTTTTTTAGGCAGGTATGGCTCCCTCAAGCTGAAAAAGATAGACCTGCATTTTTTCACGGTCATCCCTGATACTTTCGAGTTCTTCTTTTAATCCGAGGATTTCTTTTTTAAAATTCAAAATCATGTTTCGTGTGTTCACTGATGTCCTGTGGCGGTTGATCTCAATTTCTTCCGGGGTCAGTTCATCACCAGGCTCCGAGATGAGCCATGCATTCTTCCAGTCTGAGTGCCATGAATGCCAATCCTCTCTTTCTTCACGGTTTTCCTGGAGTTCGGCCTCGACTTCCATTATCAGGGTTTCGAGCCGCTCTACATATTCCTTGAGCCGGAGATAGATTGCGAGTACGCTTTCGTCAGCGATTTCCATTATTTTAATTTTCGGTAAAATTGAAATCATAGCTTCTACATTTATTTCGGTTATCCGGACAGAACCGCGAGGTGTGCTTCCACGGAATCTGCGAGGGCATGGAGGTCATAGCCGCCTTCCAGAAAGGAAATGATCCGGCCCTGACATAATTCTTCTGCTTTTTTTTTCATGATGACGGTAAATTTTTCAAAGGCATGTGTGGACAAATCCATTCCACCCAGAGGATCGCGTTCGTGTGCATCAAACCCGGCAGAAATCAGTATGAAATCAGGATGAAATTTGTCTGTCTCCGGTAGAATGAATTTGTCGAAAAGATTCAGATAATCAGCATCATCCGATCCGCGGGGCATCGGGAGGTTTAGATTAAATCCTTTACCTTTTCCATCTCCCCGATCGTCAGAATGACCGGTTCCGGGATAAAAGGGATATTGATGGATTGAAATGAAATACACAGAATCATCATCATAAAAGCTGTGCTCGGTTCCGTTCCCGTGATGGACATCCCAATCGAGTATGAGGATTTTTTTGAAACCCCGGTTCTGCAAATATTTTGCTGTTATCGCAATGTTGTTGAACAGGCAAAATCCCATTGCGTGAGATTTTTCCGCATGATGCCCTGGTGGACGAACTATGGCCATCCCGTTCTTCGCATCTCCCCTGATGATTGAATCTGAAATTGAAATGCCCGAACCGGCCGCGAGTGTTGCAGCAAGAAAAGATTTTGATGAATAAGGAGTGTCCATATCAAAAAAGCCTTCTCCATTCTGAACAATCTGTCTGAATTCTTTTATGTAATCCGGATCATGAATGGCGGAAATTTGTTCATCACTGGCAGGAATAATTTCCGGACGCAGAAGATTCCTGAAATATCCCGTTTTTTCGAGTTTCCCTTTGATCGATGTGAGACGGTTTTTGTTTTCGGGATGTCCGCTTCCGGTGTCATGTTCCCAGAATTCATCCAAAAGTGCCAGAGATGTGATCATTTTTTGGCAGTAACCCTCATCAATAATTACTCTTTTACTCATTTTTGGTCAAGAATATCTTTTTAGAAAAAATATTTTTCCCGATACTCAGATTGTATGGTCAGGCTGATTTTAATTTTTGCGAGAATTCTGATTACTATGGTTCTCTTTCTGTTCATTTCCTTTTCGGGAAATCCGTTTCAGAGCTTTCTCGAGAGATATAAAACAAAAACTGCAGAGTTTG
>JAIOQL010000521.1 GCA_021413405.1 Leptospira sp. | reverse complement strand
TCCAAGCCTGTCAATGAGTCGCCTAACCTCACCCTGACCTTTCTTGAATCCGACCTCACGTCCGGCATCATATCCTTTCTGATAAGCCTCATGTTCAATTTCTGCCACCTTCATTTCGGCTTCTTTGATCATTCGCTCAACTTCGAGTTTTGCGCGGTCAAGAATTTGTTCAGCTTTTGCTCTTCCGGTGTCCTCTTCGAGTTTCACCTTTTCTTTCGAATCCTGGATCATCTGGAAGGCGCGTGTTTTTCCTTCCTCTTCAATCTGTTCTGATTTTTTCTTTGCCTCTTCGAGAAGAAGCTTTACCTGCTCTTCTGTTTCCTGCCGGTATCTGTCCAGCTCTGCTTCAATTTCTTCAATCGAAGGACCCTGGTATTGCTCAATTACATTACCTTCATTATCAACTTCAAATTCTTCCGATTCTTCGTCACGATGGTATTTCTTATATTTGTCAGGGATAGGAATTTCTGCATGATCCTGGATATCTGCAATCTGAATTGGTTTAAATACGAGCTTTGCCATTTTATTTCACCTTCCAGAGCTTGATCTCTCCGCGATTGACACAATCCTGAAGCTTTTCGATGATCCCCTTCTGGGCTTCTTCAATTTCTGCAAGAGAAACCGGGCCCATAGAATCAGTTTCCAGGATAATCGACTTCAAAAGCCAGGGCTCGAGTGCGGAAAAAATTTTTTCCCTGACAGAAGTTTCGACTCCACGGAATGCACAGGCAAGAACAATCGGGTGAAATTTTTCAACAAATTTGGATAAACCATTTCTCCCGATTTTCAACAGGTCATGCATGGAAAAAAGATACTCTCCTATATCTTCGGCAAATCCCGGGTTTTTTTTTCGTATTTTTGAAACCAGATCCTGGGAAAGATTGGGGCTGATTTTGTTAAGCAATTCAGCAGCCTTTTTGCTCCCCGGATCTTTCACTTTTATATGATTTTTGTCAGATATGATTGCATTTGTTTTGAAAATCAGGAATCTTTCGAGATCGTCTTTTACTTTTTCAGAGTGAAAATCAACATTCTTGATCTCTTCAATGATACTTTCACGCATGGCAATCGGAAATTCTTCCACTACGAGTGATGCCTGATCCGGATCGGAAAAGCACAGGACAAGGGCTATGGTATAATCCGGTTCTCCGCTAATGATCAGCGAAAGATCCTCTTTGTTTTTCTGCCTGAGATTTTCTATTTCGGTGGTTTTTCTGGTTTCGGGGACGAGCGTCTCGAGTTCTCTGAGTATCCTTTCTCTTATTCCAGATTCGCTCCCGGTAGCATGCCGGATCCGATCACCCGAAAGAATTTCGTTAAATTCCGATAGTATCCTTTTTTCCTGTCGGGCATTTGTTTTTCCGGGGTTATTCAGCCTGTCCAGAAGAATTTCAAGTTCCTCACTGGATAGTAAATCAAAAACTTCCGGAGGAAGATAATTTCCGATGAGCTGGAATAATACTCCGGCTTTGCTGATTTTAGAAGCGTTGCTTTCTATCAACTACCTTCCTCTTCTGATAGCCAGGTTCTGAGAAGCTGGGCAACTTCTTCTGGTTTTTCTTTCGCAAGATTTATCGCATTTTCAAGAAGTTCCCGCCTTAGCTTTTCATCGAGAGAGAGTTCAACTTCGGTCCCTCCTTCATCCATCACCCGGAGAGCAGCTTCTCTCATCATCTGTTGCTGTGCAGCCAGTTCTTCTTCACGAAGTCTTCTTCTTCTTGCAATTTCTTTCTTGATTGCTCTGTAGAGAAGTACAATTACAATGAGAACAGTAAGAATAACTAAAGTTGCAATGATCATATTCCTGATCGCTTTTTGTCTCGCGAGCTCCGCGTCTTCCAGTGCAAATTGAGAGCTCCGGTCACGGGGAATCGTGATTACACTTATTTGGTCACCCCTGGCTTTATCGATTGCAATTGCAGCCTCGAGATTTTTCTTGATCAACCGGAGTTCATCATCTGAAACTGGAGTATATGTCCTGTCGTAAGCCATTCCATCCGGTCTTTCTTTTTTGGACCAGACACCGTCTATGACTGCAGACAGCGCTAGTTTTTCGACCCTCCACGGTTGCTTTTGAACTTCTCTTACTTTTCTGTTAAATTCAAAATTATTTATATTTTCATTTTTGGAATATTCTGCTTTCTGATAATCAGTATCCTTATATCCTGGAGGAAGGTTTGGCTCTGTTCCTGCCGGCCCATCCGGAGTGAAGCCTCGACCCGAAAATTTTTCGGTCGTTTCTTTTGAGGAGACTTTGAGTGAATATCCGTCGACCAGTTTCAATTCTGAATAAGGTGTGTTCGGATCATCTGGAATTGCAACGACAGGAGAAACATTGTTTTCCTTGAAAGACTCTTTATCCCAGTTGAGATTATATTCAAAGCGTGTTATGTCCACCCTGTCTTCGCCGCCAAGACTCCATCTTAAAGTGTTTCTTATGTCTATTAAACGTTTTACTCTTTGCTCTTCTTCGATCCTAAGTTTTTCCTGGACGATTCGGAGCTCCAATCTTTCCTTTTCGAGATCTTCCTCAAAATCACTTACTATCCTCCCGTCTGAATCTGCTACACTTACATTCTCCGGTTTCAATTTCGGGACAGCGCGGGAAACCAGATTCACGATACCTTTTATTTCTTTTTTCGATAGAGATTCGACTCCCGGGATGAGATGGAGGATAACGGAAGCTTTTACAGCAGATTGATTGTTTTCAAAGAGTTCCTGTTCCGGAATCGCAATGTTAACGTCAGCTTTATCTATTGACCGCAAAGTCATTAGGGATTTTTCGATGGCGCCTTTTAGTGCCCGGTATTTTTTAATGTCTTTATCGAATTGAGTTTCAGTAAATTTTTCGATATCAAAGAGTTCCCATCCCTGAACGCCTGAAGGGATAAGATTTTCCTGAGCAAGTTTTGTAATTATCTCTTGCCGTTTATCAGGATCTACGCTAATAATTGATGTATCACCGGTTGAGTATTTATAGCCGAGGGAATCCAGTTTTTTAGTAATCTCTGAAAAATCTTTTTGCTGAAGATCCTTGAAAAGTATTACAGAATTCTTTTGGAGTGATATACTTGAGAGAATAACGATCGCCACAATGACGGCCCCGATGACCGATCCTAATATGATTTTTTTTGTATTATCAAGTTTAGAGAGCAGATCCTTGATCTGGTTTAAAATTTTCTGAATCTGTTCAGGCATGGGAACCTCGTAAGCACTTCTATGAGACATAATCTAAAGGCGGTTAAAATGGTACAATTTTTTTTCTGATTTCAATGAAAAATTGGAAAAAAGCGATCTTATTAGTCAGAAATTTACCCACTCTTAATATGCATAGAGTTGTAAAACCGAAGTGGGAAGCAAGGATCCTGGTTAAGGAATCGAGGCGAACCTCTTCCACTTTGAACATCCCGGAGAGATTTGTTCCTTTCTTACTTCTGAAAAGGGATCAATTTTCCGGGTTGCACAATTATTTGCATTTCTTACTGAATAAGTTCCGGTATTTGAATTTTTCGGGCTCCTTACCTCGAGCCGACAAAGCAAAAACGGATTTCCAGGATTCTGGACAAGGAATTGTACCATTCAGTTTCAGGCCTGATAATTTTGACTGGTTGGAACTAAAGTTAATCGCACAGACTCATAATAAGTCTGCTACGAAATTTTTCATTATTTTAATGATTCTGGACATGCACAATTTTGATCAGGCAGCAGGCGAAGGAGTTCCGGCACACGATCTGTCCAATCCATTGACATTTTGGCATTCCCTGCATCCAATCACCGGAATTTATCAAAAGCAATCCTCTTACGGAGGATCTTGACAATTACCTAAGGCTCGTTAATTCACGATAAGCCCGAACGAAACCATCTGCCAATGTCTTTGTAAAGGTTAGTGATATCCTTGC
>JAIOQL010000014.1 GCA_021413405.1 Leptospira sp. | reverse complement strand
GCAGAATTCTTGCTTCGTTCTACAAGTGATAAATGTAAATCCAGTCTTTCAGTAAACTCGGTCGCATAGGCAGTGCTCATTCCTTCCTGGATAAGTTTTTCGCGGAAACGGACCAGGTTAGAAGAATCAGCAGCGAAATTTGGCTTTGCCGGAACTTCCTTCTTTGCAATTTCGTCACGCAGGGAAAGGCCAAGATCCTTTCTTTCTTCCCGTAAACTGGACACACTTACCTGGGGTGGAAGAGAAGGCATTTTAATGAGCTCAGGAGGAAGAACCGGTTTTTCTTTAGAAACAAGTCCTTCCATATCCTTCAGAGTTTTTTTCTTCGATGCGTCCGAAGTTTTTTCGCGAAGAAGCTCCTTCAGATCCTGAATTTTTCTTTCTACCCGGTCTTTTGTTGCCTGTTGTTCCGGGATCGCGACGTCTATCTCATAAAATTTTTTAGCCATGAATCCGGATCCGAACATTCCACCCTCTGTAATGACGCGGTGTTCATAAACATGGGCCTCGGGTCCAAACTTCATTTTCATTTGCATAAAGCAATCCTGGATATCTTTTCCCCTGATCTTTATAAATTGCATATCTGGCCTCTTCTCTTTATTATTCTTTGATTACGCAAATTCTTCCTCTAATTCCTGTTCATCCTGTTTTACTTCGATGTGGACATTTAACACCGCATCAAGCACAGAATTCGTTGCCCTGTGAATTTCTTCGATAGCCAGCACAGCGAAATTTCTTGGCGGAAATTCTTTCGCAAGCATATATGCGAGTGGCAGCCGTAATTCACGTCCAATAACAAAGATAGGAAATTTTCCTTCCTGGTGGCACCGCTTATATTCAACTGCAACCGATTCGATGAAGCGGGCATGATAATCCGGAGCCAGAGAAATGAGCCTTCCCTCGATCGGATCGACGACAAGTCCTTTGGAAAGTTTATCAACGACTTTCGGATCAAGGGTTATTACATGCAGCTTCCCATCAGCCGACAGGTAATCATTGACAATCTGTTTTGATATCGCCTGACGCACATTTTCGGAAAGAAAATATGGCTCAGTTGATTTTTGCATATTGTTTGCAATTGATTCAAGAACCGCCGTGAGATTCCGGATTCCAAGTCCCTCGCGCAGAAGATTTTGTAAAACCTGCTGAATAATTCCAAGGCCGACCTTCTTATCTTCGAGTTCCCCGATGAGAGTTGGATGAGTCTGTTTATGGTGATCGAGAAGCTGTTTCACTTCCTCTCTCCCAAGAATTGCTGCTGCATGTGTAGAGATCAGTTCCTTTAGATGAGTCACGATTACAGTCGA
>JAIOQL010000358.1 GCA_021413405.1 Leptospira sp. | reverse complement strand
CCTTTTTTACCAGCTCCGGATTGGTTGAAATAAAGATCTCGCATTTTGCAGCTATGGCAGAGCAGATATGAAGAGCATCGAGTAAATCAAAACCCAGTTTGTCAACTTTAGTTAATAATGATCTGACTTTCTGATCATATTGAATTTCTGTTGGGAATTGTAAGTATGTGTTTTGGATTTTTATGCGTTTATCGGGATCGTTAATTTCATTGATTTCAGCATCGAGGATTTCACTCCGTTTCCAGGTCAATTTTCGCTTTTTAAGTTTATAGATTATTTCAGAAATTGCATCGGACTCGAGTCTGTTCCGGATTACAGTGATATCATCGAAAGGTCTGCAGATGGAACCGGCATCTAAATAAATAAACATGACTGTATTTTGAAAATCGGTTTATTATTATCAATAGTTTTATTTTCCGGGTTACCCGGAATCTGACTTTCAGTAAATTCCCGGTTGAATATCTCCTTATATTAGAAAGAAATATTTTTAATCATTCTTTTTCCGTTCATGCTCCGGGACCGGAATCAAACAAATCAAACTAAAATTTATTCATATATCCGGATTGCAAAACAGAAGGGCAGAATGAACCGGATGATTTCGTATCAATCGAAACAAAGTTTGTTGCAAAGTAGGGGATTCCATAAATCATTCCATTCGATGCCAGTGTCCCTCCAAACCAGGCATTTCCCCCCGGGGCAGATCCGAATGTGTAGGTTGAATTAGTAGACGGATCGATTGCTACAAAGCTTGTAGCATTGTATGGAATTCCGTAAATTTTTCCGTTGGGTGCAAGAACGCCTCCTGCCCAGGCATTTCCTCCCGGAGCAGATCCGAATGTGGTAGCTGTATTTGAATCAGGATCAATGACAACAAAACTAGTCGCGTTGTATGGAATTCCATAAATTTTTCCATTTGGAGCCAGGACACCTCCCAGCCAGGCATTTCCTCCGGGAGCGGACCCAAACGTTACAGCTGTATTTGTTTCGGGATCAATTGCAATGAAAGTTGTAGCTCCGGCCGGAATTCCATAGATTTTTCCGTTGGGAGCAAGCACTCCGCCACCCCAGGCTGCTGTTCCCGGGGCAGTTCCGAAAATAGATGCTGTATTCGTTGCCGGATCAATTGTAACAAAGCTTGTGTTGTTATAGGGTAAGCCGTATATCCTCCCGTTTGAAGAAACTGTTCCGCCAACCCAGGCCCCGGCCGAGGGAGCCGTACCAAAGGTTACCGGATTATTTGTATCCGTATCGATGTAAAGATAGACCGTTCCACCGCTGGCTATTCCATACACTTTTCCGTTGGGGGCAAGAACTCCGCCGGCCCAAGCACCAGATCCGGGTGCGGTTCCAAATGTTGACACGGAATTTGTGAGGGGATCAATATAGGCAAAACTGGTCGAATTTACCGGAATCGTATATATCTTTCCATTTTGCGCAAGCACACCACCAATAAAGGCTCCTCCGCCGGGAGCAGTACCGAATGTAGAAACTGATTCAGCCGATACAGATCCCTTTCCAGCCTGATAATTCAAATAGGTGCGATAC
>JAIOQL010000357.1 GCA_021413405.1 Leptospira sp. | reverse complement strand
ATAAGGCCATGGCCGATAAAGTTTACGAAGGGATGAATCCTCTGGTGGGCGAAGATATCGCTCGTATGATGCAGTTTATGCTGGATCAACCTCGTCACGTCGTCATTGATGAAATCGTAACCATGCCCATGGCCCAAGGATCTCCTACAACCGTTGTGAGGGGTCAGGTTTGAAAGTTCTTGAGGCCAATTGCGCCACATCTCTCGAAGTAAAAAGAAAACAAATTCGTTTTGACGAGACGACTGGTTTGATAGTTGAAGTAGGGGATTTAAACGTCCCTGAGAGCAAACTAGATTATTCTTTTGACGATGACTGCTTACTCTTTGCTGGAATGGGGGACGTGCACATCCATGCACGGGAAGATGTTTCAGGAAAAAATTGTTATAAAGAGGATTTTCAATCGGCTTTTGAGGCCATGAAAAATGGCGGACTCACTCACGCCGGTGATATGCCCAATAATCCAATTCCACCTGTGGATGTTGTGAGTTATGAAGCCAAATTTCAATTGGCGCAAAAGGCCCAGGGCTGTTTGTGGCTCTATGCCGGCATCGGTCCAGAAACGAAGCCCTTGCCTTATCTGGTACCCTACAAAGTCTATATGGGCCCTTCCATTGGTGAGCTCTATTTTAAAGATTTAAAAACCTTAGACGAAACACTTGCCCATTATCGTGGACAACACGTGAGCTTTCATTGTGAGGACCCGGAAGTTCTAGCAACTCACCTCAATCGACCCACTCATCAAGAAAGGCGACCAGTAGAAGCCGAAACCATGGCCACTCGGGATGCTTTAATGTTGATTGAAAAATATCAATTGAAAGGAAAGCTCTGTCATTATTCTTCAGATGAAGGATTAAAATTGATCCGTGAGGCCCGAGCACGCGGAGTGAACGTTTCTATCGAAGTGACACCTCAACACCTCTACTTTGATCTTGAGCACCTCGCAGCTGATAAACTTCCTGAATTTCAAATGAATCCTCCTATTCGTCATGAGCAAGACCG
Source organism: Leptospira sp. (assembly GCA_021413405.1). Lineage (GTDB taxonomy): Bacteria > Spirochaetota > Leptospiria > Leptospirales > Leptospiraceae > JAIOQL01. Next base: position 33 of record JAIOQL010000357.1, on the reverse strand, counting down.
GATGGCCCTACTAGATGCTCTGAGAGCTGGAGA
>JAIOQL010000013.1 GCA_021413405.1 Leptospira sp. | reverse complement strand
AAAATATTAGGTACGGTTGAAGCATCCGGCGAAATAAAAACTTACGCATTTCTTGTTTCTCTCGGAGGAAACGGCTACTCTGTTTTGTATGATAAAGCAAAACAAATGGGTGGTGATGAAATCATGAATTATGTATTTGAAATTGAAGATTATAATTTGCTGCTTTTTATTTATAGCAACATCAAGTGGAAGGCTCATGCTACAGTAGTTAAATACACAAACAAAGCTAAGGCCCCGGCAATGCCTGTTCCCGCTCCAACTCCAACTCCAACTCCATAATTTAGAATTTAATTGGAGCAGAATCTCATCTGATATTCATTGAATAAATGATTCTGCTCCACGCATTTTCAGCATACTCTTTGCTTTTTTCAGGAAAACTCAGAAAAAGGAAGATTCCCTTGTTTCCCCTCAAGAAATATTTTTCGTTCATCAAAATTGTATTCGGTTTTCCCGTTTCGTCTGTAAAAACAAATGACCCGGAGTAATAAGATTCTTTCTTTACACGTTTAAACTGAATTCGCTTCATCTGCTGTGCAGAAAGCCCCCGGCGCGAATCCCACAATTGAAAATAATTGTCTTTGTTAAAAACCATGTTTGAAAAATGAAATGTTGATCCGATGACAAAAATAATTTTCCCGGAGCCCGGTTTCAGTAAATTATTCCTGGATTTATAGTATTCATTTTCGAAATCATCTTCCATATATTTCCTTTTACCGCCTGTCCGGAATACCAATCGTGTTATCTTCCAGTTATAACTGCTCTCTGCCCCGGAAATGCTTTCAGGATTTTGCGGGAAAAGAAAAGTGAACACTGAATCTACATTTAGTCTGTATGAAAATGCCTCACTCTCAAGGGTTACCTGTTTTTTTCCGCTTGTAGAATCCTGATTACTGCAACCATAGGGATCTGTAAGAATATCAATTTCTTTCATCCGATGGTTATGTTTATTCAGTAACGAATTCAGCAACTGAGTTGTAGGCTCATAATTTGAAGGTTTATCTTTAATGCTCTCTTTTTCAATGATACGGTTACATAGAGCAATGCCTTTCAGAACCCTGATAGCTTCAATATAGTTACCGTTGTTTGCAAGAGTTTTGCCTTCCTGAAAATGAATGTCCAGTTGCGATGAATCCGGCATCACTTCAAAATAGGAATCGTTCAGATTGAAAATGATTTCCCCGTTATGCTTTAATCTATAATTTCTGCCGAAGATATCTTTTCGTGTGAAAGAATGCTTCTTTCCTGAAAGCAGATTTACCAGCCGGTTGTAAAATCTGGTTTCTTCTTCTATTACATCATCTATCCATGGATTTCGGAGAAGCGGATCGGGATTGCTTTGTGAATGCAGAGTATTTAAAAAAAATAATCCGGTGAACAGGATGATAAAAACTGATTTAGACCGGACTGGAAAATACTTGTTGTATTCCATTGAATTTTTTAATACTTTACCATTCTACAACTGTATGCACAAAAAGAAATTTCTATTTTTTTTGTATCTCGTCCTTCCATGCATCAGCCTGGCACAGAGCAAATCCAATAAATTCGTAGAGTTAACTGATAAAATCAAGGAATCTGAATCGCAAAAATGGTACAATACAATCAATGTGTCGGGCTATGTCGATGTATATTATAATTATACTCTCAATAATAAACAGGGCAGCCAGGACGACACATCGGAGACTTTTCACAGATACAATAAGCAATGGGCTGTCAATGCAGTAAAACTTAGCATAGATAAGATAGCAGAAAAAGAATCCCGTTGGGGATTCCGCCTCGATTCACAAAATGGCCAAAGCATTGCTTACCAGGAAAGACCTGGTTCAACTACAAATAATATTTTCAATATGAATCTGCTCCAGCAAGGGTATGTGAGTATGTATTTTCCTGTATTGAGAGGACTGAAAGTGGATGCCGGAAAAATGTATGGCCACATCGGATTTGACTCTCTGAATTCAATTGAGATGGTGAGCTATACCCTTGGATACATTTTTTACAATGTGCCATTTATAAACACCGGGGCAAGAGCCGCTTTGCAGGTGAGTGAAAACTGGACTCTGAATTTTTTCTTTTATAACAGTGCCCAGGGGACAGGTTATTTAAATCCGGCAACTGCGAACACTCCACCTGTTGACAAGCTCGATGCCAATTCAGCATTTTCAAACACCAATCACGCATACAGTGACGGACTAAATATAGCCAACTCCAAAGGAACCAGGTTGAATGGAGACCTGATCAAAGACCGGTTATCCCTGACCTGGAATACTTTATTCGGCGATGACAATGGATGGGGAAGGATACCAAACAGGGATATCATTGCAAATGACATTTCCGGATCCAATTATCTCCGGTATCCCGGAACAAAAAGCAGGAATGATTACTATTTTATTAACGAGATATGGGTTACAATGAATCCAACAGAAAAATTTACGATGACCTTCGACTGGATTTACCAGATCAGGTCCGGAAATACTGCAGCCGGGAACGGCGCCTATGTTTCTGAGGGAACAAAGAAAATCGGGAACTACAATTTTCCCTTAACGATTGGACGGGATGACAACGATGTGAAAAGAATCAACACTTCCTATGGAATTTGGGCAAAATATACATTCATTTATTTTTTTGCCCTCGGATTCCGTTATGAAAATTTTGATGATAGCAGGTATGGCGGATCCTATGTGGCAAATCCGCCCTTGTCACAGATCACACCGCTTACCCGGTATGATCTGCAATTCCTGGATTCAACAGGGCTTCGAAAGCCATCAAATCTGGGCCAGACGAGATCATTGACCATTACCCCCACTTTTACCTACACAGAACATGTTGTGATCAAGCTGGATATAAGACGCGACTGGGCACTGGGGTCACAATTTGTCGATACCCAGGGAAGACCTTCTCATCAGCAATATGGTTTTATTTTAGGGTTGGTTGCAAAATTTTAGGAAAAATTTCAGTGACAACCTGCTACCGGCCCGAAGAAAAGCATAAAATCGATTGGAGTAATTAATATCCCGCGCGGAGCATAAATAGAAAATTTTCCTTTTGACTAAAGTTACCGACGATGGCAGTTGTGTGAATGTAAGCATAGTTTTTTCGACTGGAATTCTGTTTACCGGATCTTCCGGGAATAAATTAACCGGCATAATGTGAGAGTCGGGATGGTAGTAACGATATTCGAAAATATAAATTGAAAATAGGAACGTGACTTACAATGTACTGATTGTAACTGATTCGATATCTGAAGGAAAACTTTTAAAACAATATCTTCAATCGGATATGTTTAATATCCCTTCGTTTTTCGACGATGCAAATGATGCTCTCGAAGAAATGAAGCATAGTGAAAATAAATATGATATAATTTGTGTAAATTTCAATCTTCCGGAAGCCAACAGTTTCGATATTGTCAAAAAAGTAAGATCAATTTACCCGAATATAATCACTGTTATCATAGCCGGGAATATTACCAAGGAAATTATCAGGGATCTTCAAGGGTTGCGCGTAAATGCATTGATCCTGAGACCATTTTCAAAAGCTCAGGTTTTTGATAAATTTGCGGAAATTCTCGGAAGGAAAGATCTCATACGGAAAGTTCTGGTCAACGTGAACACCGAAAGTATCGATCTAAGTTCTATCACGATTCCTCCAATGCCGACTGTAATGATGAATGTGTTGAGTTTTGATTCCGAAAAAATGGAAAATGGAAGTTTTGAACTCGAAAAAATTATCAATCCAGATAAGGCCATCACCCTGGATATTATCAGGATTGCGAACTCTTCTTTTTATGGAAGATCCGGATCAGTGAAAAGTCTGAAAGATGCGATTACTCTTCTCGGGTTGAAAACAGTGAAGAATCTTGTAATTCTCCAGTCGAGAAAACAACTGGGGAAAGGGGTCTCCGGAGAAATATTCAAAAAACATATCACAGAAATTCCAATTCTGACATCTCTCGTTGCACTTGACCTTGTTGAACCTTTATCCCTCGGGAAAATCAGGGACGGTCTGTTTACCTTTGCATTATTCAGAAAGATGGGTATGCTCGTGATGGCTGAAAATTTTCCGAGAAGGTATCTTGAGGTATTGAAAAGACTTGAATTCGGACTTCAGACTATTTACCAGCTTGAAAAAGAAGAGTTCAATTCTGATTCAATTGAGGTTGGTCTCCGGGTATTCAAATACTGGAGACTTCCGAAAGAATTCCAGGATCTGATGGCTAACCAGAATTTTGATGAATCGAATATTCAGAATGTTTCAGACTATGACAGGATCACGATGCTTGCTGAATTGATTTCAAAAAAACTGCTTTCTCTTCCCGTGACACAGGCAGAACTGAAAATGGAAACACTCATATTTGATTTCTACAAGGCTCCATGGATTGTCCGTGAGACATTTGACAAGGAATATTTCGATCTGATCAAAGAACATCCGTATTTCACTGGAATTTCCGGATAGTTTTCTGAGTAAAGACTACAAGGGTTGCAACCCTTTGCACGATCCAGGCTAATCCCGGGATCAGCGAAAACCCTTGCAATTTATTGACAAGGCGCTGTTCCGACAATCCCGGAAATTCCAATGCCCTGTAAGAAAAGAACCAATCAAACACAGGCTGAAATTGAGAAATAGACAACCAGCGAACCTGGCGGATTTCAGAATTTTTCCTGTAATTTGGCACACAGTGTGCCAAATCTGAATACTGGAATGCGCTATCGCCTAACGCACCAAAATTAAAATTTTCAGCTGATCCTCTCGCGATTAACCATGCCTGGCTCAGCGAAATAGACGCGCCAGGGACCGTAGCGAACGCGGAGTCGCGGAAGAGCCCGACCCGGTCAGGCAATGAAATGCAGGCTTATCAACGGTCAACAATTCCCTGATCCGGGTGGCGCCAAACTACCTATCTATTGAAGTTCCGGGCGACCGGTTTCGATAATAATAACAATACCCGTATGGAAACTGAACTTTCAGCAACGATTAAAGAAATTTTCCGTAAACGGGAGTTTTTGAAATACATTCTTATCTATATTGTACTGCTGATTGGTCTGGAATTGTTTTTCGGATTATTTTTATTTAGCTACTTCACAAAAAAAGTTGAGGATGAACGCAGGGATGAGTTCAGGATCGCATGGGAACATTATCTCAGCCAAAGGTGGCAAATTCATTCCAAAAGCAGCAAAGTTACAGGCTATGCATGGGAGCTCATTGAAAAAAAGAAGTATCCTGATGTCCGTAATTTGTTTCAGAATGACCCTTCCATTCTGAAGGAATCTGATTATTTTGCAATTTTTCTTCCGGAAGGGAAAATACTTCTCGAAATGAATTCAAAGGAGAAACAGGAAATTTTCTTTACCGACAGGAAGATATTTGATCAGATTTTCAGAATCCGGAGTGGTCAGGCCGGCCAGGATAATTATATTCTCCCGGTGAAGGGAAATGTTTTTTATCTGGTTTCGGTTGCTCCACTTTCCGACTATCATGGAAAACCGAAAATTCCGGGAATTCAGATCATCGCTATTGAATTGCAAAAATTTCTCGATCTTTCGTCTGAAGTTATCCAGGGAAAGTTCAGTATTGTTAGAGATGTTGCACCCGAGAGAATATCCGAATTAATTGACCTGCAGGGCTATAATCCTTTTTCCAGGGCTCCGCTTTTTATTTCCGTTGCCCCGAAAAGATCAGTTGGATCTTTCGTTAAATTTTTCTTCAGCCTCTTCCTGCTGATACAGATCACTGTAAGCATTTCAGTTCTGGTTTATATCATACCAAAGTTTTCCAGAAGGCAAACCGATAACCTGAGGTCGATGCTTTCCGAATCTGATAAAATAAATCATGAATTATCAGAACGGCTTGATGAACTTACCCGTGCCAGGATCGCAATTCAAAATTCAGAAAGAAAATATAAACAACTGATTGAGAACTCGAGCGATATTTATTTTTCTCTCGATGAGGATATGAATATTCTGATGGTGAATAAGAGAATTAAAGATCATCTCGGATTAAAGCCACAGGATGTAATTGGACGGCCTTTTTTTGATCTTGTCTATGTTGCTCCCATGCAACGCGGAACTCTTGAGAAATTATTTGTTCTCGAGAAATTTGAAGAAATGAAGGAACAAAAATCCGGAACAACCCTCAAAGTAAATTTTTATACGAATCATAAAGAACCAAAAGAACTGGATGTTCAACTGGAGTATATCGAGACAGAAGCAGATTTCGCAATTTTCGGGAAAGCATCACCAATGATTGAAGATTCGATTTTATTGTATTGTCAGTCTGAAAGAAAGAAATATATTATTGGAAATTTTATAAATCTGGCGGACCAGGTCAGTAACCGCGTAACAATGAATATTCATAAATACCTGAATCCGGAAACAGTCCTAAGTATCAAAATCTGTCTCCGTGAAATAATAATCAATGCTATAGAGCATGGAAATCTGAACATTGCGTATGATGAAAAAACGAAGATGAAGGAATCCGGGAATTATTTCAAATTCCTTGCGGAAAGACAAAATAATCCTGAATATAAATTTAAAAAAGTAACCATCGATTACTCCCTCCGTCCGGATAAAGTTACTTTCATGATAACAGACGAAGGAAAAGGATTTGATTACAAAAAAATCAGAGAACGCGCCCTGGATGCAAACGCGCAAAGTCTTTCACACGGAAGAGGAATTATAATGACTCTCAATACTTTCGACGTCGTTAAATACAACGATATCGGTAATGAAGTTTTCCTGAGCAAAACTCTGACCGGTCCGATCAGCTAAATTTTCACTCGACATCTGAGTTTAACTATTCTTTTATCTCTGAATATGCCGGTAAAAAATATTTTGCTGTCTATTGAAAAATGAGAGGGTATATGAAATCAAAAATCAGTTTTATAATATGTTTGGTGCTTCTCTCATTCGTGGGTGGGACTTTTTGTTCTGCCGGAAGTGAAGATACGCAAAAGTCCGGTGGAAAATGCAATTATAAATCATATCCCGGTTTGTTTAAAGTAAACGAAATAGTAAAAACAAAAATCGGACAAGTCTCTGATTCTGTCGAGGTGACAGTGAAA
>JAIOQL010000356.1 GCA_021413405.1 Leptospira sp. | reverse complement strand
CCCCGGATTCTGAAAGCGCTTCTTAACGGTTTTTCTGCTTCCGAGTCCCCCGGACATTATCAGATGACCATACTTCTCAATCAGGAGGTGAAAATAAATTTCCCTACTCGAATTTTCTGTGCGTTCCTCAAAATCTTCAAGAAACTTGCGTGGCACAAGCAAAGACGACTGTGTTCTTGCATGCTCTACTGGAAAAAGTGGCATTTCCCCTCCAAAATATAGCGGAGCTCATGATTTGCTTTTCAAACCAGGTCCCCTTTATAACGGGTAAAAAAATGTCTGCTGTGCTTACGTTTTTTAAAAAATTTTAGGAAATGATTGAACTAATCCTGGAAATAGATTTATGCAAAAATAGTACATAGTCCTTTAAATGTCGCAAAAATGGATATCCACCAACCGGTTCTCACCAAAAAAGAAGGAAGGTTGAATTCCAAAATTCTCTTTAAATGTCCTGCTCATGTGTGCTGAATCCGAGAATCCTGCCGCATGAGCGGCTTCAGTCAGATTTGAATTGTTTTTGAGGTGTTTCACCGATTCGAGTATCCTGAGCCAAAGCAGATATCTGCGGATTGGAAGACCCAATTGCTCTTTAAAAAGTCGCATCAGTCTGTCTGAAGATAAGGCTACTTCTTTTGCCAGATCTCCGACCCTTATATTTTCCGGAAGCTCTGATCGCAATTTTCCGGTTATCGAAAGAATTCTTTCATCGGGATTGAATTTTACAGGTTTAATTCCGGAAATTGTAAAAAGAATTTCATTGTGTAATTCCCAGGCCTCTTTGCAATTCAATTTGCCACTGAGCAGGTCAGAAAATTTTTTCTGCAGTGGAAAAAAAAGGGCCGGATCCAGTTTACTGATTTTATTCGCCTGAATGAAGGGAGCCACTGATTGACACTCTGCACTTTCTGGATCGATCAGCAGGAGTATCATTTTTGTTCCCGGCGAATTTGCTTTGTGAAACAAATTTTGTGGAACAATAGCTGCAAAATAATTATCAGATGATGTTTCAGTCTCAATGAAAAGAGGTTCCCCCAAAGTGATTGCAATTGAAACCGCATAATGCCGGTGAAATTCTGCAACCATACCTTGCGCAGCATAGAGAACCCTATGGTTCCAGAAATAAGCATGTCCATTCGGAGGACGATCCTGGAAAAAATGTTTAGTCATAGACAAACGGCATCCTTGTGCAAAATTATAGGTAACTGGATTGGTATCAATCGTATTACATGAAAATTGTTTCACTTAGCGGTGCATTCGAATATACCTTCACGGTTCTTGTGATCCTTTTCCCGTTGTCTCTTTTGGTTTTCCATTTATGGATCCTTGTAAAAATCATGAATCCGGAATCAAGGTCAAAGTTTATTTATTTGTTTGATAGTGATTTCCTGCCTATGACTCTCGTATTAACTTGTCGGATGTTACTGGGATGTTATGGATCCCATTGGAGTTTGGCAAAAGTCGCCCCAATTGAAATTCTTCCAGATCAGACTTGGATTATTAGAGGTCTTTTCGGAAGAAAAAAAGGTCTTATTCCGGTATCAGATAATGCGAATTTTGAAATAGATTTTTGGACGTCGGCAAGGCATTCTACCGGTTCATCAACTTCACGAATAAAAATTCATCATCGGGAAAATGAGTTCACGACTTTCTGGATGAATAAAGTTGACCGGGCGATTGCAAAAATGATTTTCATAGAATCAAGACCCAATTCGTTTGAATAACGGGAATCTAAGAAATAAAACGTCTATACCTACTTTGACCTACTTTGCAAACGGGAAGAAACCCGGAAAGCAGATAGACTTTCGTAGGCGTCCCCGGAAGCGTCTAACGTAAAGATCAGATCTCTACATTCAATTCATTCTCCATCATTTGTTCAAGGGCCTGACGCTTCCGGATCAGCCGGAAACTTCCGTCGTGATTCTTTAGAATTTCTGCAGTTTCAGGAAATGAATTGTAGTTTTTCGTCGACATCCCTGCGCAATAGGCTCCACAGCCTTCCATTGCAACAAAGTCGCCTATCGCAACCTTTTCAATAAGGCGGGTTTCAGGATCACCTCCCATTTTTTGTGTGAAAACATCTCCGCTTTCACAACAATGACCAACAACTACATATTCTTTCAGCTCGGGAGAACCATTAGTTTGA
>JAIOQL010000355.1 GCA_021413405.1 Leptospira sp. | reverse complement strand
CTCGTTCCGTTCCAGATGGATGGAAAGACTATAAAAATAGCAACCTCTGATCCGGCTGACTTGCATCCAATGGATGATATCCGTGTTTTCTTAAGAGGATTTAATGTAGAATTTTTTTTAGTACCTGAACCAGAAATTCTCCGCATTATTCATAGCAATTTTGATACAACGTCCAGCGATGCGAAAGAACTCATGGACGAGATGGCAGAAGGGGAGCTTGGAAATCTTGCCGACAGTTTCGACAATGAATCCCTGGATCTATCAAATGAAGCCCCAATCATAAAAATGGTGAATGTTATCCTTTCGCAGGCAGTCACAGAAAGGGCGTCCGATATTCACATTGAACCTTATGAGAAATCCGTATCCGTGCGTTACCGTGTAGATGGCATTTTACATAAAGTTCTATCTCCACCAAAATCCTATCATGCCGGAATTATTTCGCGGATCAAGATTATGTCCAATCTCAATATTGCTGAGAATAGACTTCCGCAGGATGGGCGGATTAAACTAAAACTCGCCGGGAAGGATGTTGATGTGCGGGTTTCATCAATTCCCTGTCAGTATGGAGAAAGAATTGTGATGAGGCTTTTGAACAAGACTGATCAAAAGTATTCACTCGGCACAATGGGTTTCCATACTGCAATGATAGACAATTTCAAAAAGCTGATTTATCAGCCGCATGGAATTATATTAGTTACAGGTCCAACGGGTTCCGGTAAATCTACAACTCTGTATTCTGCATTATCAGAACTGAATACCCCGGAACGAAATATTATTACCTGCGAGGATCCAGTGGAATATCAGATCGATGGTATTTCGCAAATGCAAATGCAGGAAAAGATTGGTCTCACATTTGCAACCGGTCTTCGCGCTATTCTGCGGCAGGATCCGGATGTTGTAATGGTTGGGGAGGTTCGGGATGAAGAAACGGCACGGATCGCAATTCAGGCATCTTTAACAGGACATCTTGTTTTCTCTACACTTCATACCAATGACGCTGCCAGTGCCGTAACAAGGCTTGCAGACATGGGAATCGAAAGTTATCTTATTACTTCCACTGTTCTTGGTTTTATGGCACAAAGGCTTGTACGGGTGATCTGTAAAAATTGCAAAAAACCATATAAACCATCCTCTAAAATACTGGAATCCCTGAAAATGTCTGCTAAGGAATTGAAGGGTGGAGTTTTATACCAGGGTTCCGGATGTACAGCATGTATGAACACAGGATATAAGGGCCGGACTGGAATTTATGAATTATTAGTTATGAATAACGAAATCAAGGCTTGTATCCTGGGCGGTTCAGATTCCAATAAAATCAACGAAATTGCACTCAGAACCGGAATGGTTCCGTTAAAAGAATACGGTAAAATGAAAGTAATTGAAGGCGTGACAACGCCGGATGAAATTCTTAGAGTGTGCTAGCCAATGGCTTTATTCACCTATGTAGCATTTAACAAGAAAGGAAAGGAAGAAAAAGGAATTGTTGATGCAAACAATGTCCAGGGAGCCAGAAACAAACTAAAAGCAAAAGGACTCTACGTCCGGGTTCTGAATGTTGATAAAGAAAAAACAGAACGGGAGCTTTTCCCATTCCTTACAAAATTATTATATAGCATTCCAAGAAAGGAGATTGGCCTGTTTGTGCGCCAGTTGGGAACTCTCCTCGGCGCCGGAATTCCCCTGGATAAATCACTCAGCAGTATTATTGATCAGACCGAAAATCAATATTTCAAAAAAGTAATAATAGAAATAAAGTCAGCAATCACAGAGGGAAGCACACTTTCCGGTGCGATGGAAAAACATCCTGACATTTTTCCGGAACAATATCCTTCTTTAATTTCTGTTGGAGAGCAAACAGGAGAATATGAAACAACTCTTGGAAGGCTCGCTGACCTCGAACAGGCTGCTACAGCTTTAAAATCAAAAGTTCAGGTCGCAATGGTTTACCCGTTTATCATGGGAGGACTTTCCATTTTCGTTACAGTTTTTCTTTTAATTGTAGTCATCCCTCAAATCCAGGAGTTATTTGCACAATTTGATGCAAAGCTTCCTCTAATAACAAGAATTGTGATCGGAGTATCAAACGCTTTGGTAAATTACTGGTGGCTAATGATCCTGGTTGCTGCCGGATCAGTTTATGGATTCACACGGTTCAAAAATTCCGTGGAAGGGAAAAAAAAATGGGATTTATTCGTTCTGAAAATTCCAATCTTTGGGACACTTTTCCGGAAAGTCCTGATAAGCAGCTTTGCAAGAAATTTGGGAGTTCTTCTGACAAATAGGGTTCCGCTCATCAGCTCACTGAATATTGTCTCCCGAATAGTGAATAACCATATATTTCAAACGGAAATTGCCTCTTCTGTTGAAAAAATTAAAGAAGGCGGAAAACTTTCTGATTCATTGCAGGATTCCGCAATTCTTTCACCCATGGTGATTGGGATGATCGCCGCAGGAGAAGTTTCGGATAAAGTACCGGAAATGATGAATAAACTTGCAGATATTTTTGATGAAGAAGTTGATAACGCAGTCAAATCTATGACACAGAGTTTAGAGCCCATGATGATCATTATAATGGGGGGTATCATCATGACGATTATGGCTGCTATAATGATGCCGATGTATAAATTGACACAGCAAATACAAAATTTATAATATAAATAGAGAGGAAATTTATGAAGATAAAAAGTTTCAGTCGGGTTAGAAAGTCTTTACGGGAAGGTTTAACGTTAGTTGAACTCGCAGTGGTTGTTTTGATTATGGGAACGTTAATCGCGATAGTTGCTTTCAATATTGATGTCGGGGCTTTGAAAGACGATACCGCAGGACTACAGCTCCGTAAAGATGCGAGCACAATCTCCGGAGCATTGTTGCAATATGAAAATAAGTATGGCCGATTGCCAACGGAAGAGCAGGGATTATCAGCACTTGTAGAAAAGCCAACCTCAGGCGATGCTCCAGAAGATTTCACTCCACTTTTGAAAAATAAATCTGCAATTTTGGATCCGTGGAAAACCCCCTACCATTTGAAAAAAGATCCAAATTCGGGTGATTTCATGATTGTCAGTTATGGGAAAGATAAAAAAGAAGGTGGGGAAGGTAAAGACGCTGATTTTGATATCAGGAATGAAGATTCATATCCATCTGCATTCAGAAAAAAATAATATCAATTTACCCCGGAGTGTACACAGAAGAGGTCTGACATTAGTAGAAATCGGTGTATCGATCATGGTCATTGGGGTTCTCATGGCCATGGTTGCCTCTTCGCTTTCAAATTTTATTCGTCCTTCGTCAACAGATGTATCTGAAAAAATAAAATCAGCTCTTGTTTTCTGTTATGAAACAGCGATTCTGAATAATCAGACTGTGATTCTGGATATTGACATTGAAGAAGACAAATACACGGCATT
>JAIOQL010000034.1 GCA_021413405.1 Leptospira sp. | reverse complement strand
AATATTTCATTCAAAATTTCGGGTATGCCGTCATTCAATCCGACCGCTTCAGAATCATTTTCCGGGTTATCAGTGATTGCCTTTATGGCACGGGTCAGTTTCATATTCAAAAGTTCCTCCTGTGAAATGAAGGAGGATTTCAAATATTTTTTAATGCCGGTTACCAGGTATTCATATTCGGGAAAATCTCCGCGATTTGTGTAAATAATTGGAGTGGATGAACGGATGCATTCGCTAATTATTCCATATCCAGGTTTTGTAAAAACAAAATCACAGGCGCCAATCAGATCAGGATAATTCATTTCCGGAATTCTAAATACTTTTGAATTTCGAAATCCTTCATAACCCGAAATAACGATCTTTAAATTTTCCGGAACATTTTCCCACCTTAAAGAATCGTCCTCCAGTCCATAGGCGCCAAAAGCAAAAAGAAGATACGTAAATTTTTCTGAAAACTTCAAATCTCTTCTCACTTCGATCCTGCTTTTCCCGGGTTTTCTCCCAACTATTCCAACATAAATTTTTTTGCGAATACTTTCTATAGGACAATTGAAGGGAAGAATCAGGCCTTTGGTGCAGAAAGAATACTCCTCTGAAAGCTCAGATGCATATTCCCGGAAAAATGGATCATATTTTTCATAATGTTGATAGATAAAATCCCAGGTAAAATTGCCTATGAAAAGGGAACGGATTCCGGATTTTCGGGCTAACGTGAATGGAAAAGAGGAGCTGTCTGAGATGATCAGATCGATTTTACCGGATTTCAGAAATTCCATTTCAGAATTTAATAGCTCGCTCTTCGATTTCTGAAAGCGTCGCACTCCTGCGAGAGTTTCATCTATGTCAAGGCTGATTGAATTATTCTGGTGAATTCCAACATCTGTGGATAGATTTCGTAGTTTCAGTTTCACGTTCGGTTGTCGGATGAATGAATTTCTTAGACTGATCAGATGAATACTTTTTATTCTATTATCTTTGGTCAGTTCCTTTATGATTTCATACGACCGGCTGATATGTCCGAATCCGTGGCCGCTGACATAGTATGCTATATTCAAATAGTTTTCAAAGTCCTTTGTCTGAATGTTTCAAACGAAATAATTCCGCAGGACATTGCGAGATTTAGTGAGTCTGCGCTACCCGCCATTGGAATTGAGACTGTTTCTGTGAGATGTCTTCTTGCTGAATTGGATAGCCCGTATTGCTCACTTCCAAAAAACAATGCGACCTCTCCTGTCAGATTACATTTGTAATAGGGAATTTGACTTTCCGGAGTTACTGCAATCATCCGTATTTTGAATTTTTTAAAATATTCCAGAAGTTTTTCTGTTTCTGCAACAAATACGGGAATTGTAAAAAGAGTTCCAGTGCTTGAACGGATTACATTAGGATTAAAGAGGTCGATCTTCGGGTCAGAAACGATTACAGCAGATATTCCGGCACCTTCCGCGGTTCGAAGGATTGTACCGAGATTTCCTGGCTTTTCCACTCCTTCTATTACGAGGAAAGTTTCTCCCTTTATTTTTGTATCATAGTCCAATTGCACGGCCGGTGTATTGGCGATCAGGATAAGACCATCAGGACGGTCGCGATAGGATATCTTCTCAAAAATTTTTCTTGGCAATTCAAATGTCTTTAAATTGAATTTATCCAGCAGGGCGAAATTGTTTTCCCCGAGAAAACATTCGGGTGAAATGAATAGAGAATCAAAATCCAGATTCTTTGCGGAAGCGGCTTTAGATATCTCCCTGAATCCTTCTATGATGAATTTATTTTCCGAATCTCTGAATTTTTTATCTTTGAGTTTTGTCACATATTTTACCTTTTCATTCGAGAAACTTGTGATTTTAGAAGTATTATCCATATTATTTTTTTACAAAACTTGCAGTGAATCCACCGGGAAGTTTTTTTCCACCTGATTCCTGTATAAACATTTCATGGCTCTCAAAAATTCCTTCCGGCTTTATAAAACTTCTGAGAATTCTCTCCAATGTAAGT
>JAIOQL010000012.1 GCA_021413405.1 Leptospira sp. | reverse complement strand
ACCCGTTCCATTCAGATTGTTTTCTCCTAGCTCAGTGAAAATGGAAAATCCCGTAATCGTTCCATAACCACCGCCCATAGAAATCGTACCGGTTGGCTGCTCGACCAGCTCGACAATCAGGTTCATTTTTGTTTCATCTGAACCAGGACGCATATTGAAGTTTACTTCTTTAAAATAGCCCAGGTTAAAAATTCTTTCGCGGGACCTGTTGACGAGAGTGGAATTAAATAGATCACCTGTTTTAAAAAGGAGTTCCCGCCTGATCACACGATCCAGTGTTTTCTTGTTACCTTTTATAATAATGTTTTCAACATAGGCCAGATTATTTTCCCGGATAACAAAATCGACATGAACAAATTTTCTTCCTTTGTAATCCGGGTTATCTTTTAGTATTGATTTTAGTTCATCAATGTGAAGTGTCCGGTATTCCTCTTCGCAACTTTTCTTCTCTTCGTCACTTTTTTTTGAACAGTTGCCATAGTTTGCAAGCTCCGTTTCATTCAAAGTGATGTATCTGCGTTTCGGAACTACCTGTGCAAACAAATATCCTTTGCCACTATACAATTCATTGATGAGACCCCGGTCTTTTACAAATTTGCCTTCATCAAAAACTTCTCCAACATCACCTGTAGTGAACTCATAAAGATTCTCAAGGTATTTTGTTTCAAAAACCGGTTTCAGTTTTTCTTTTGGAGTCCCGATCGGATTTGTCTCCTTATTCAGAAAAACAGGAACTCCGGAAGGATCGAGTGTATAATCATGATTTGTAGTGTATCCATTGAAATAGTAAAGATCCCCTTCATTCAGTTTGAAGTTTACAACAATTACCCGTTTATCTTTTTTCTTGGGATTCTCCCAATGAATCTCCCAACCCGTTCCCTCTGGAACCAGTTCAGCATCGAGATATCCTTTTGTTTTCAGGTAGGCGACAATTTTCTGTTTATCTGTTTCAAATGAAGTCTCTTTGAAATTTCCGCTTTCAATAAATCCTGTTTCCTTGAGTTCGAGAATCGCCTGAATTTCAGAAGGCTCCACATTTTTTGTTCCCATGATATTTATTTTGGAAACGGGTATCTCATCACCCTCATCGATGATAAATTTCACCTTCACCAGGTTCGATTTTGGATTAACTTTTCCGATTTCAAATTTTACATAGGCATGAAAAAAACCTTCGTCCCGGTATTTCTTAAGGATCATATCCCTTGCGGCAGTCACTTTATCGGGAGAAATCACTTCGCCTTCTTTTAGGGGCATTTTATCCCTGAGATCCGCCGGGAAAACTTCGTCCGCCCCGATAAAATCAATTTCTTCTACCCTGGGACGTTCTTTTAATTCATAAATTATTTTTACAGAGTTGTTCGGTCCATTTTCAGCTTTTATATCAATATTAAAGAAGAAACCGGTTGAAAACAAAGCCTTCAGATCACCATTAATCATCTTTTCAGACAAAATGGCGCCTTTTCTCATTTCTATTTTTGCAAAAATATCGTCTGAAGTAGTATTTTTATTTCCTACCAGGACAATGTCAGAGATGGATCGGCCAACGAATTCTCCCCGTTTCGGAAATAGCGGGGATCCGGAATACAAAATTACGGAAATGAGCAGCGATATCGCGAGATATTTTAAATTAGTTTTATTTTTCAACGGCGGATAAAATTTCAGGCAGTAATTTCTACCCTGTTACAAGAATTGAATTTATCAAAATATTAAAAACCATATTTCTTTCCTAATTTGATTTTAATTTAAAGTGATATTCTCTGATAAATTCAGAGGGGATGTCCATAGACACGTTGCTAAACCTCATTGATCGTATTTGCCGTGAAACACTCAAATCGAGACTGGAAAATCCGCTCTTTTCTAAAAATTGGACTGCATAAACCCTTCCTTCCTGATCTATTTTTGCTTTTATCTTCACAACGGCAGAAATTCCCGAGTTCTTTATTCCCGGTGGGTAATGCAAAACCGGATCTGAAACAATATCTCTTTTTGCAGATCCAGGCAGAAAGTATAGCTTTCCTTCGGTTTTCCTGGAACCAACAGAAATCTCGTTGAGATTTTGCTCTTTTGTCTTTTTGGAAGTAACAGATTTGTAATCCTCAGAAACATTCTTCTTGTACGAATAAACTTCTCCCGGATCACCCGAAGATCCTGGCATGGAAACCGTCCGGCTTTTTTTGAATCCGGATAAAA
>JAIOQL010000408.1 GCA_021413405.1 Leptospira sp. | reverse complement strand
TAGGTCGAAATTCCAAAGGGATATAAGTCATCATTAAATTTCCGTTTCTGCTGATGTAAGCCCAGTTACCAGATGCAGGGATTGTGAAAAAATTTACACCGTGCAGATTCTGGGATATTTCGATGGGGGATGTCCAGTTGTCCCATCCATCACCGATTCGCTGCGTGAAATAAATAGAGAGCCCGTTGAAACCGGTACTCGAGAAATAAAGTGTTCTATCGTCCGAAGCTAGGAATGGAGCCATTTCTTCTTCCTGTGTATTCACCATTCTCCCTATACTTCGGCCCACCGGAAAAATTCCGGATTTATCTGCGATAGAAACATAGAGATCGAGCTTACCGGCCGTATTGTTGTGCATGGCGGAATATATCAGGACCCGACCATTGGCGGATAACGCAGAGCCACCGAAAACCTGTTGCGTCGGATTCTCAGGTTTTTTATATAGATTGTAGAAGTCCGGAAATTTTATCGGGTTAGGCTGTAACCAGTTTGTTCCGGTTCGTGAAGTTTTGTATAACGGAACCCTGTTGTATATTTTGTCCAGTCGCCTCTGAAATAATTTTTGAAGATCTGCGTATCTTAATTTGTATTCTCTTTCGGACTTTGATGTTGCCGCAAGACGATGATTTTCTTTATTCATTTCCGTTTCGAGATCCCGGATCATTTCGTCTTCTGAATAACTTCCAAAAACAAAAAGTTCATTTCCGCCGGGAAGAGCAGATATGACGGCAGACGGTGCCTGGTTGTTCAGAGGTTCCGCCATTTGCTGACCGGCTTTCCAAAACCCGTTTTCATCTGTTGAAGAAAACCAGATCTTCTGGGTAGAGCTTCGTCCACGTTCTATCAATGCTGTCCAGAATAGCAGGTTTCCGTCCGGCGTAACCTTCGGATTGAACGAAGAAATTTTTTTAGAAACGTATTTGGGAATTTGCTTTAATGTCCAGGGGGCCAGGCCGGTTTCATCGGTGAATGGAGCAATTTCATATCGTAAGAGTTTACACGTTGCATTTTCAATTTCGCATAGGGCCCTGATTTTTTTTCCAGAAAGTTCAGAAATTTCCTGTGAAAGTTCTGATTGTTTAAAAGTGTATAATTTATCTTTTGTTTTAAGGAGCCTTCCGGCTTCAGCAATTTCCCCTGTTAGAATTATTTCTTTGGCAAAGACAGAGCCGGAAGCAATAAATACAGACAGGAATATCAGTAGAACGTTCATATTCAATTCGTCGGTAGAAATTGGTTCTGACTTAATGTACAGTTTGACTGGTAAAATATGCGATAGCGATTGTAGAGGAGATCTGGAAATATGTCTGGATTTCTGATTTCCTCTTCCGGTTCTCTAAAATAACAGGCACAGATCGTATCGGAAAGCGCGACCCGGGCCCTGGCCGGGGATCGCCCTTAGAACCAGTAAATAAAGGTGTTTAAATCAGGCTTGGCTGTATAGTTCTCCGTAAAATCCTGTCCTTAATCTCACAAAAATATGCAGGTGCTATAGTTGATAAACGCAGCAGACGTCACAGTCCGGTACGGCAAGAAAACTCTTTTTGAAAATGTAAGCG
>JAIOQL010000449.1 GCA_021413405.1 Leptospira sp. | reverse complement strand
AATATGTGGATGGTATGCCGCATTGGGACGGGGGCGTGATGATGAATACTCCACTTCTTCCGGCTATTGAACGTGACGCAAAAGATATAATTGTAGTTTTGCTTTCGCCTGTCGGAGGAATGCATATGAATATTCCCAGGTCAAGAAGAGAGGCGCTGGAGAGGGTTTTTGAATTATCTCTCATCGGATCATACCAGACTGTAATTTCGGATCTGAATTTTGACAGGAGCGTTCTGAAATCGAGAAATTCTTTTTTTTCGATGATCGATTTTCTCAAAAATAAAAATGATATCCGGATCCGGACGGTCGGTCCACAAAATTCACTTGGCCTGAAAAGCATATTAAACTTCAGCCATGACCACGCAGACTACCTGATCAGCCGGGGTTATGATGATGCGAAAACCCAATTGGGGAAAGTTTAGATTTGGACAGGCTTTCTTCTGAAAACGGTTTTTTTACTGACTCTAAAGGATATGTTATTCTCCTGCGTGGAGTGAATCTCGCAGGGAGCTCCAAAATTCCGGTCAAACCGGACGGCACAACCCAGTTTGATCAGTCTGAAAGTTTTCTAAACCACAAATCTGTATCATTTGTAGGAAGACCATTTCCTGAAAATCAGGCAGAGGAACATTTTAGCCGGCTGAAAAAATGGGGTTTTAATTTTCTTCGTTTTCTTGTGACCTGGGAGGCAATAGAACACAAAGGCCCCGGAAAATATGACGAAGAATATTTAAATTATATTGCACGAATGGTGAAATTGGCAGAAAAAAAAGGGTTCTATCTTTTTATCGATCCGCACCAGGATGTGTGGTCACGATTCACCGGTGGGGATGGAGCGCCAGGTTGGCTTTTTGATGAGATTGGAATGGACATGAGGAAATTCGGGGAGGCGGGGCTTTCAATTGTTCAGCACGAAAAAGGAAATGAATACCAGAAAATGGTGTGGCCTCTCAATTATCAGAAATATCCGACTGCTTCGATGTTCACTCTATTTTTTGGAGGAAACGTATTTGCGCCTGCCTCCAGGATACATGGAAAAAGAATTCAGGATTTTCTTCAGGATCATTATATAAATTCAATCCTGAAGCTTGCGAGAAAATTGTCAAAATTTAAGAATGTAGTCGGATTTGATTCTCTGAATGAACCCTCTCCCGGCTTCATTGCGAGAAAAAATTTGCGGGAATTCAGTGGATTTGGATTCGGGAAAACACTGGCATCAACACCGTTTCAGGAAATGTATATGTCCGAGGGGCATAGCGCAAACGCAGATATCCGGTTCATGATAGGTTTAAAAGGAGTCACGATTGGCAAAAAGCTTCTGAATCCGGATCAAATTTCCATCTGGAAAGAAAAAAATCACTGTGTCTGGAGAAAACATGGAGTTTGGGATTTTGATCCGAACGGTGCTCCAATGCTTTTGAAACCGGATTATTTTTATAAAGTAAATGGAAAAAAAATTGCTTTTTTCAATGATTTCATGAAGCCGTTCATCATTTCCTACAAGAATGCTCTTCAAAAAGTAAATAAATCGTTTTTTATATTTATCGAAAGTGATCCTACCGAACTGGATCTGAACTGGTCCGAAGAAAATCCGAAAGGCCATGCAACTGTGGTCAATGCTACTCACTGGTATGACCCTGTTCTTCTTCTCACAAAGAAATATTACGACTGGTTTGCAGTGCATACTCTAAAACGAACAATCGTCTTCGGAAAAGTAAACGCCCGGGAGGTTTATGAAAATACGATAAAAATGATCCGGGATCATTCCAAAGCATTTATGCAGAATTGTCCGACAGTGATTGGTGAAACTGGAATTCCAATGGATCTGAATGACAGGATCGCATTTAAACGGAAAGACTATTCATTGCATAAGAAAGCTCTCGACGCAATCATGAACGCTGTTGATCGGAATCTTGTCAATGTTACACTATGGAATTATACCCCCGACAATACTCATACGTTGGGGGACAGATGGAATGATGAAGATCTTTCTATCTTTTCAAAGGACACGCAGCCAAGTGTGGATGCAGATGGCGGGAGAGCCACTGCTGCTTTTTCGCGACCATATCCGGTTTCGACAAGAGGGATCCCGGTTTCATTGTCATTCGATATGGAAAAGGGATTATTCAAGTATTCCTTCAAGAAAGGAAATTTTTCGAACCCTGAATGCGCTATTTTCATTCCAGAGATTCACTATAGGACCGGATTCAAAGTTTTGCATTCTGCCGGGTCATATGAATACAATTTGAACGACCGGATCCTTCGCTTCAAAGGCGATAAAAAAACTGATCTATTCGGGATTACAATACTCCCGGAAAAATAACTTTCCAAATATCCGACGGGTTTTAGATTTGTTCAAAAGGAAAATAGGAGACTAAATGAGAATCTTAATTTTAAATCTCGCCGCTGCCATGATTCTGGCGCTTGCGATCAATTGTAAAGGTAGTTCAGTAAGCTCAGCAGAATGCGAACCGGTAGTGAATAAATTGTTTGAGAACCTCTCAAAGGAATTGAAACCGGAAGAAGTGGATAAAATTTCCATGCTGAAAGCAACTATGATGGCAGGGATACAAAAAGAATGTATGTCCGGAAAATATAATCTGGATTGTCTTGCAAAGGCAACTAATTTAGCTGCAAGCCAAAACTGTAAGAAGTAATACCTCCGAAGCGCTGTCTGTTCAGACAGCGTAATTCCTCACTCTATATAAAAAATATCGAACCAACCGGAAGAGAGAAATCCCATTTGATTGTAATCATTCAGAGGGAAAAAAATCTATCATTGTTCACAATGCTTGGCGCTTTTTCCCCGAAGTATTTTCAAATTCCGCGATTGAGATCCTGAAAGAATTCGTTTATAAATATGGATTTCAAATAAAAATTGGCAAAGAATCCTCACTTTTTTTCTATAACAAGGACATTAAAATTTCCGATCCGAAAAATCCTACTTTCGAATTTAAAGTGGAAAACCCAGAGAAAAAATCTTGTACGACGACGACAATAAATATTGATAAGGAGAAGGGAATAATTCACATTGCGTATGTTTTTGCTATTGATAACGAAAAATATCTTCGGAATCTGAAGTTGAAACTACAATAGAGTGATCTTAGTCTCTACAATTCACAGTTCATAAATAAGACATAATCAAATAACTTCATTTACAATCGCTATAAATAGACTAATGAGGTATCATGAATCATATTAAAATTAACTAAATGCAATAGAATAGCAAAATCAGGGGAATCTAAAAGCTTATTCTGCTGGTAAAATCCGGCTTTTTTTTCGGGAAAATATGGGAAATCGGAGGGATCAGTTCGTTAATCTATCCCTGATAGGGTTGACACATTAGTCTATTTTTATAATCTATGAATGTGGAAATTAACATTTTATCATATACTTTCGTGGGAGCTTGGAGAAGCCCCATGACCCAAATCCCAATGTTAGATCGAAGGTTTTGTCTTGAATTGTTTGGTGATACGATAAACACTACGGCTGGACTCGCCCAAGAAGGGTTCGTTATCAGGAAACAAATTGGGCAACCCCCTTACAAAACTGTAATTATTAATCCTCAGAGATTGCAGATTACAACAATGAATCCGATAGAAACTGCTCAAGTTTATCTTAAGGTAATCGAAGAGATAAATAGGATATCAGGCGGAACAATTCCTTTATTTTTCTCGGGAATCGGTCTAAATACCGAGCAAGAGATTTTCGGATTTTCCGATGAAACTTCCAAAGGATTAACTGATCGATTTATAATTGAAGGAATCAATGCCGATGAAAACGGGAAAAAACCAATTGCACGGACATTGAATATAACCATCGAATGGACTATTGGCGATGATAATAAACTTAACATTGTATTGCAGCCGAGAATCGGAATCCCTAATT
>JAIOQL010000448.1 GCA_021413405.1 Leptospira sp. | reverse complement strand
GGCCTGATGGTCGGATATGCATACGCTTCAGAATTCTTTATCGCCTGGTATTCCGGAAATGAATACGAAGGTTTCACTTTCGTGAACCGTGCATTTGGTCCCTATTGGTGGGCGTATTGGATTATGGTTTCCTGTAACGTTCTGTCTCCACAAGTTTTCTGGTTCAAGAAAATGAGAAATAACATTAAAGTTATGTTTGTGGTTTCGATATTCGTGAATATAGGGATGTGGTTTGAGCGATTTGTAATCGTGATGTCTACTCACAGGGATTTTCTACCTTCGAGTTGGGCGCTTTATTCCCCGACGTTCTTTGATTTTGCAATGCTTCTCGGAACATTCGGGATGTTCTTTACTCTATTCCTGCTATTCTGCCGTGTCTTGCCTGTCATTGCCATTGCTGAAATCAAGGCAATACTGCCTGCAAAAGATGGAGGTCATCACTGATGTTAAAACCTGAGCTAAAACAATTTCATTTCTATAGAGAGACTGAAAATGGAGTGTTCGGTTTGTTTGACACTGCCGCACAAATAGTGGAAGCAGCAAAGAAAACTCGAGAGAAAAATTACCAGGGTTTTGATTGCCTGACACCATTCCCTGTTCATGGACTTGATGATGCAATGGGTCTTGCAAGATCGGGTATTCCGTGGGTGACTTTTTTTATGGGTCTTTTCGGATGTTCCATAGGATTCGGATTTCAATATATGGTTCATGCACAGGATTGGCAAATGAACATATCCGGAAAGGATCTGAATGCCTGGCCTGCTTTTATTCCGATTACATTCGAAGGAACTATTTTCATGGCCGGAGTATTTTCTGCTGTTGCGCTTTTTATTTTTGCTGGACTTTCAAATGTTTTCCGGAAGCCGTTGCATCCTGATATCACAAGTCACAAATTTGCGCTTTGGATCCCAAGTTCTGCTCCGGGCTATAATGAATCGGATGTGCTGAATTTTATAAAAGCACTCGGAGCTTCGGAAGTTCAGGCAGTAAAATCGGAGAAAAAATAGTATGTATTTTTTTAGAATTACCATAGCGTTACTCGCTGTATTATTTTTGGGAAATTGTGAATCGAAACAGCCTCCTATTGAATATATGCCGGATATGTATGATTCACCTGCAATTGAAGCGCAGGAGATGGATTATTTTGCATCCAATCGTTCAGGGAATAGAATCCCTCCGGAGGGAACTGTGCCGGTTGGATATTATCCCTATGAATTTTTTGGAAATAAAGGCAATTTAGCTCCTGAACGCGGGCTGGATAACACTGCAAAAAAGACTTTGCAAAATTACAAAACAGGCGAGCAGAAATTTCAAACATACTGCTCTCCGTGTCATGGAGCCAGAGGAGCCGGAAATGGAAATGTTGTGGGCCCGGCTCCAAGATTCAATTTTAATGTGCCTAGCCTTGTTTCAGATAATGTGAAAAGCTGGACTGATGGTCAAATTTATCACACGATAACAATGGGACGTGGTATCATGGGAAGTTATGCGGCACAGATCGAACCTGATGACAGATGGAAACTAATTTTGTATTTGAGAAAACTTCAGGAATACGATTCGAATTCTAAAAAAGCTTTGGCAGGGAAATAGGAAATCAGGATGACTTCAGAAATTAAAGACAATCTTATTAACTTCAAATTGAGCTCCGGTATCCGAAACATTCTCATTGGAATGATTGCCATCGGAATTATCAGTTTTGTTTTAGGTTTTTTTGTGTTCAATCACGGTGATGCAAGGCATGGACATAGCAATCCGGCATGGTCGGCTCTTCTTGTGGGGACATTCCTTATTTTGGGTGTTGCGATCGCTGGCGGCTTTTTTACAGCGATCAGTCATATTACCGGTTCTCATTGGTCGGTTACAATCCGAAGGATCACAGAAAATTATGGAAGGGCAATACCTGCTGTTCTGATTCTGATGGTCATTATTTTCTTTGGTATTCATGATCTTTTTGAATGGTCTCACCCGGAAGTGGTTCAGGCTGATAAACTTATAAAACATAAAAGTGGATTTTTGAATGTTCCCTTCTTCATAGGGAGGATAGTGGTATTTCTTATAGTCTGGTCTGCATTCGGGTATATTTTCCACAGGAAATCCGTAAAACAGGATCAGGATAAGGATGCAAGTCACACCCAGTTCAATGCAAAATTATCTGGTGGATTCATTGTTTTTTTCGCAATCTCATTTACTGTTACTGCATTTGATCTTTTAATGTCTTTGACTCCACATTGGTATTCGACTATGTGGGGAGTTTATGTATTCGCTGGAGCATACCAAACCGGGTTAGCGTCGATTGCTCTTATGATATATGTTTTAAAGAAGAGCGGATATCTTGGTGAGCTTGTGAATGACAATCACATACATGATGTCGGCAAATTCATGCTTTCTTTTTGCGTTTTCTGGGCATACATAGCATTCAGTCAATTTATGTTAATCTGGTACGCGAATATGCCGGAAGAAACCTTCTGGTATGAGCAAAGATTAACCGGTGGCTGGACTCTTTTGTCTATTATTCTACCGTTCATTAAATTCGTGATTCCTTTTCTTCTGTTGCTCAACAGGCCAAACAAAAGGGATATAAATTTTCTCTCAAAAGTTGCGATTTGGATAATTATTGCAGAAGCAATCGAACTCTATTGGATTGTGTTTCCGAGTAATTTCATAACCTTTTCAACATCAGGTCTTTTGATAACACTCGGTGTATCAGTGGGAACGGTTGGCTTGTTTTCGCTAATTGTATTTAAAGGGCTTGAGTCTGCAAAACTGATTCCAGTCGGGGATCCGAGGCTTGAGCAATGTTTGCATCATCACCAATAGGGGGAAAAATGAATACTTTTAATCAGAATTTTACCAGGAACGTAATCGTTAAAAAGGCAACCCTACTTTTTGCAACTTTACTGATAGTTATAAATTGCTCGGGCAAATCAGAAGTAACTCATGAAGCAAATGTATATTCTACACCGGATTTGAATTCAAAAGTCCTGGAAACATTGAAAAAAGGCACAGTGGTTGAAATTTCAGGGAATAAAAATCACAGCTGGTATCTGAAAGAGTTCATTAAAATTCGCACTGCGAAAAATGAAGGTTATATATCTCCTAAATTTGTGGTAGTAAAGCAGGATCCGGAAAAATCGGTATTTACTTGGGGAAAAAGAAAGGATTATGAAAATTTTTACCCGGCAAAGGACAAAAAGCATTACAAAGACGGCTATGAATATTCTGACAGAAAAGATCTTTCAAAGGAAGAAATTCCGCTGGATGAATTGCTTACGTCTACCGGAACCAAGCTTGAAAATTAAATTACGTTGCCTTGAAGTAATTTGTAATTTAGTTTAATATTTATTTACATTGCAAAAAATTTACGATTCTATAGCATATCCAAAATACTAGTAATTCGCGCGTCCTGGAGACCCAGTCTATATGTCAAATTTTGAAAATGAGAAGCGTAATTTATTATCAGCAAAGACTCCGGATCAGTACATTGATCGATCGATCAAAAGCAAACTCAAACCAGGACAGAAAGGTAGCATAACGCTTGAATGGCTTCGAAAGACAGGCTATTCGAATGAAGACATTCAGCACGCAAGGAACAGAAATCCATATTGGAAGAAGTTAAAGGGAAAAGGAAGTTACGAGCGAAATTCTGAAAGGCTGGAAAAATATAATTTTAATAAATCGGATTCGCAAAAACGCGTTTGGACTGAAAAAGATCTGGATAAACTGTATGATATGAATAAAACGATGGCAGATTGGGAGCTTGCAAAACATTTCAAAACTTCCATTCCATCCATAAATCACCTGCGCAGAAAATTCCGGCTTTCAGAAGAAATTATGAAGGCCAATGGAGAAAAGCCAAACAAAAAGAAAATCCTACGGTATTCACTGAAAGCAGAAAAGCTTCTAAGGGAAGAACTAAACGGTTAATTTTCGCATTTTAATTTTCAGATCAGGATCGTTGTAATCCGGGTCGGAAAAAATCCCGCTTGTCTGCAATAGCTAATCTATAGTTTCCAGGAGTCTCATCAGTATATGGAACCGGCATTTCAGAATAAATTCCTGAAAGACAAAGTCAGGAATCTGACCGAATCTCCCGGTTGTTATCTCTGGAAAAATGCAGAAGGGGTTGTGATCTATATCGGGAAGGCTATACGCCTTGCCGATCGGGTTAAAAGCTACCTGAACCCAAACCAGTCAGATATAAAAACACAGTTTTTACAACAGGAAATTCAGGATTTTGAATGGATCGCCACTGATTCAGAACTCGAAGCCCTGATACTCGAAGCCACCCTGATTAAAAAGCACAATCCCAAATACAATGTACGATTGAAGGATGATAAAAAATATCCATACATTTGTGTTTCAACCGGTGAACCATTTCCGATGGTATTTTTGACAAGGAAAATCAGGGATGATGGTAACAGGTATTTTGGACCATTCACCGATGTGAAATCCACAAGAGATACACTAACGATTCTTCATAAAATCTTTCCGGTAAGGAAAACTCCTTTGAAACTGCCTTTGTTAAAACCACAGAAACCTTGCCTGAATTTCCATATAAACCGTTGTATCGGGCCATGTCGTGGTACAATTAGCGTAGAAGAATATTCAGAAGTCGTGAAGCAAATCCTGAAATTCCTGGATGGAAAAAAAGATGATCTTGTTTTTGACCTGAGAACCAGGATGGAATCACATTCCGAAAAAATGGAATATGAACTTGCAATCAGGTTCAGGAACATGCTCGAGAATGTTGACAGATTCCGCCGTAACCAGGTTGTAGTCGGTAACCCGGATGAGGATGGCGACGTAATAGCTTTTGCCAAACGGGAGGATGATGGCCAGGTTGTAATATTTGAAGTCAGATCCGGAAGGCTTGAAGCAAAGAAGACATTTGCAATCCAGGGAATGGCACATTCGTCAGATAAGGAAGTTCTTACTGCTTTCCTACGGGATTACTACCTGACTGTTTCCTTCATCCCAAAGAATATCATTCTTCCGGGAAATATTAAAAATGAAACAGCAGTTATACTCGATCACATTGAAAGAACGACGGGCGTCAGACCTAAAATCAGTTTTCCGGGTGGCGGTGAAAAGAGAGGTCTACTCCGGTTAGCCGAAAAGAATGCGGAAATGAATCTTACAGAAAGAATTCTGGCGACAAAATTCAGAGATCAGTCGGTCGCATTAAAAGAACTGAAAGAAAATTTGAAGTTAGACGACATTCCGAATGTTATAGAGTGTTATGATATCAGTCATTTCCAGGGAACAGAACCGGTTGCGAGCGGAGTCATGTTTGTCGAAGGTAAACCTTATAAAGCCGGATATCGTCACTACAGAATGCGTGGCTATTCCGGGATCAATGATCCGGGGATGATCCATGAAGTGATTGGAAGAAGACTCCAGAGACTTCTCAATGAAGATGAGTCTCTTCCAGATCTTATCGTGATCGACGGAGGGCCTACCCAGCTTGCGAGGGCCTGCGAGGCTGCAATGGCTCTCGATTTGCGGAATATTCCGATCATTTCCCTGGCAAAAAAAAGGGAGGAGATTTTTTTCCCCGGTGAATCAACGCCATATATTTTTGATATCAATTCTCCTTCAATGAGACTGCTGAGACATATTCGCGATGAAGCGCACAGGTTTGGTGTGACTTTCCATCGGGAACGGAGAAACAGGGAGACACTTAAAACAATTTTAAATGAAATTCCGGATGTAGGGAAAGAAAGAAGGAAAGCAATTCTTTCCTATTTTGCAGATAAGAAGAAAATCGAAGATGCAGATGTTCCCGAATTAATGCAAGTTCCAGGAATTGGTGAACGTCTTGCGAACGCTATTTATGATACAATTCATAAGAAATCTATTCCAATGCAGTGAACAGACTTTCAGGGCTTTGCAATTCGATGGAAAAATTTTCGATTTCTCCATCTGGGGCGTGGCCATAAGAACAAAAAGCAAAAGGAGAGCCTGACTGGATTGCTGCATCGCGATCAGAACTTCTATCGCCTATCATAAGAATTTCAGGGCCGGAGAGTGAGAATATTTTCTTATAATG
>JAIOQL010000347.1 GCA_021413405.1 Leptospira sp. | reverse complement strand
ATTTAAAGGAAATTTTTCAAAGAAGGTCACGGATTTCTTCGGCAATAATAAATAACTGGTCGGACAATGTCAGGGATTATGAACGATCTGTCTTCGCAATAGATGTGTTGCGTTCAGCGGGAGTTTCGAATATTTTTTTCGTAGGCAAGGAAAATGCAAATCGGGAACTTCGACGGAAGTTAATTGGAAGCAGAAATAACCGGACCAGATCCAGGGACCCTGGTAATATTCGGACTATTACAATGCAGAAAAGCGGGAAACCGGACAGTATTTCAACAACGGAACTGGTTTACAAAAAAATGATTGATCAGGCAGTCAAGGCAGAGCGTAGAACTGATTATAGCATTGCCCTCGAAAATTATTATGCCGCATTTGCTCTCATTCCGGACAAAGCTGATCTTGCGTTCAAAACAGAACTTAACATAGCCCGGATAAAAACGAAAATATTTCGGAAGAAATTCCCTGAATTTTATGACGCAATTCTGAAGAAATATGCGAATGATCCGGAAAAGAAAAAACAGATTGTCTATTCTCTTTTGAGATTCTGTTATACTGATCCGAAAGAGAATGATTGTGAAAAATATTATGATCAATTTATTTCGTCGCAACAATCAGGAGAAACCCGTTCAATCAATTCTATAAATTTCTACCGTGATTTGAAAAATGGTGATCTGAAATCCGTAAATTCGGGGTATCCGGCTTTTCTTTCCCAAAACTCCGGAGAGGATGTTTATCTTTTTCATATAACCCTGGCCAGGATGTTTCTTGAAAATCATCTGCTTGCAAAGGCGGAAACTTCAGCTTTAAGGGCACTGAATGAATCAAGCAGTGATGAAGAGAATCTTCGGGCGAAGCAGATGCTGAGTGCGGTCAGACTTCAGCATCTATTTCTGGGCGGTCTTGGTTCCATAAGTATAAATTCAGCTTCGGCGGACGTGATTTTTTCTTCTGGTATTGCAAAAGATTGGCAGAAATTTGATGCTGAACTGAAAACTAATCTGATAGACGATGAAAATGTTTCAGGCACAGAAAGAACTAATTATCGGATTAAGTTATACAATTCGTGGAAAAAAATTGAAACAGGCGGGGATCCGACTCCTTTATTTCTGAATCCTGATGACCTTCCCGGTGGAAGATCTGTTCTGAACTATCTCGGTATCGTTGATCGAAGTCTTCTCTTTTTTGTACTTCAAAAATCAATTCCGTTTCAGGTGGATTCTGAATTGAATAATATTTTTGACCGGATATACAGCCGTGAAATGAATCTTAAAAACATTTATCGTGCACAGAATCTGGCCATTGTCTGGGCCGGTGCTTTGCTTGAATCCGGAGATTACGCTGCTTCAAAGAAATATATTTCAATCATTGAAAAGAACTTTGATCGAAATATCGATTCTCAAAACACGACAAGATTTTATTTTTTGAAGTTCAGATATTCTCAAATGAACAAAGATCTTAAATTAACTGACGAGGAACTCGCATATCTAAGAAAGAATATTCCGGCTAAGATTGCGTTATATGACACTGCAAAGAAAACTGATGTCAGGAAACTGATAGAATTTCTGAATGCAAATATTAGTAAAGAGAAAGAGGCAATCCTCGAACCATACCTGAAACGTGAATTGCTGGACTTTGTTACTTATTTGCAAGCGCTTTCTTTCAAGGCAAATAATTCTGAGGTTTTCTTTGATCTCGCTATCGCGAAGGATAAAATACGGTCTGTTACTGAAAAAGTATTTGGGGAGAAAATAACATTTTCGAGAATCCCTGAATTTCGTACAATTTCCTACGAACTTCTGAAGAAACTTCCTGATAAACAGGCATTTTTGGCAGTTCTGGATTATGGTCATCAGACTTTCTTTATTAAATTTTCGAATGGGAAATCAAACGGAGACCTGGCTTTCAAAGATAACAGGTCTGTGATTGACTCTGTTCTTGAATATCACCGGTTAGTAAAAGAAAACGGGAATGCAATTCTTCAAAAAGAAACTTTGGAAGACAGGTACAGAAAGGCCATCCGGATCGACAAAAATCGCCTAACGTATCTTTATTTGAGTGGCATTCACTTAAAGGCACCGCTGGAGCACCGGGAGGAAGATAACTTTTATCTTGTCCAGAGTCCCGAAGAAATGTTGAAACGTGATCCTTACAAAATCTCTTCTGATCTCGATAGAAATTTTGCACTGACGCAAAAATTACGGACAACCTATAATCCGGACTGGTTCCGGAAACTGAAAAAACTTGAGAATATGGAGCTGGGTGGGCGAACTGGTGGGGTTCAGACGAGTAAAGCAGTTGTTTCTCAGGAAGAACTGATTCTAAAGGACAGGAGAAAACTGGAGTTTGCCGGCATTGATCTGAAAGATGTTTCTACACTGGATAAACGTCAGGGAAACTGGTTTTTATCTTCTTCTCTTTTATACGAAAGTTCTTTTTTCAGTAATGATATTAATACATCATTGATGTATCTGGATAAAATTCATTCAGGTCCAGGCGTAATAAGCATTGGTTCTCAGCGTGATCTCAATAATGTTTACTTTCTGAAAAATCTTTTCCGGAAATCAGATGTCCGCATAGCTCTGAAAGACAGGTTTATCGATTCAATCCGGGAAGTTCGAAAATTATTCCCAGACGAAAATCACTGGAATGGATATCGTTTGTACACAAATGTATTCCTGGTCGAGTGATCTTGTTTCAGGAATTAAATCCGTAAATGAAATCCTCCTGCTCTTTGGTTTCAATCGCTCTTTCTGATCTCGTCTCTCTCACCATTGCAATGGCGTCTGGAGGTCGCAGCGCCATTTTTGAAATCAGGAAACAGGCCGCCGCCATGCCTGATCTTCCTAATCCCCCCACGCAATGGATCAAAATATTCCGTTTTTCGGCAGTTACTTTTGCAATAGTTGCAACTATTTTCTGCATCAGCTCTTTTGTAGGAACCCCCTGGTCTTTTATCGGGAAGTAATTCGCATTAATTCCGTTGATTTTGTAATCCTCTCTGAGATTCTCAACTCCATATTGAGTAAATTCATTCTCTGTCAAAAGACAAATTACTTCTGAAATATTATTTTCCCGGATTGTATTGATATCTTCCGTCATATTTCTATTCCGGTCTTTTCTGCCGGGAAGGATAGTTATTCCAATTTTTCCCGGAAAATCCGGTTGAATTTCTGTTAGAAAATCGATCCGGAGTTTTTTTGATTTATAAATATAGTTTCTGATTTGTTCAGAACAGATTGAGCCGGTATACAACGCCCATTTTCTTTGAAGCTCGCTTGATTCATCGAACGAGAGAGTATGCATCGCATAACGCATCATCGCAACATGATACTGGTATGGATCACGATCACTCTGGATCAGGTTTGGGTAGTAAGAACGGAGTTTCCTTATTACATTCAATGCTTTTAGTATTGAGGGAGTTTTGAAATTGCTGGCCACGGATTCGCTTAGAGGAATTCCAAGATCTGCTATTGAAACCAGAATGTCCGATAGGCGAAATCCCTCTTTCAGTTCGTCTTCAGAGCTGATTTTAGCAAAAATAAAGAGTATATCATTTTCAAGTTTGATCAGATCCCGGAGTATGTGCCCACTATGCGTGTGGAAAAAATCTATTATCCAGACATTGTCCTGGGCATCGATAATAATGTTAGCTCCATTGAGATCTCCATGGATGTAAGAAAGAAAATGTCCTACGGCTGTGTATTCTTTCAGGGTGATCAGCTCTTTTTCATAGAAATCACATACATTGGGAACAGATATCCCGGGAAGGATTTCTATCGAGTCCCCTTCTGCTTTGTAACCAATCAGGCCCTCGACTTTTTTTCTGACGGACGCTGAATATTTGGAATTAAAATCATAATAGTCGAGGAGATTTATTTTCTCACTCTTTGCTGCCTCATAAAGCCTTCCTAACTGATTTTTGAAGACCGTATCAAGAATCCGGAAAATCTGGTTCAGGTTTTCGGTTTGTGAATAAACCTTCTGAAATGTCCGGACATTTCCATCAAGCATCGCCGCATAACGGTATTTTATCCCGCCACGGTTTTCATATTCTGCGAAATCCACAATGTTGGGAGCATTGTTTCCCATAACTTCCTGGATCCTTTCAAAGGAAGCCCTTTCACGTGCGATCGAATCCCGTTCCCCAATCTTGATTACAGTCGGAACCTGCTGGTGTCCGAGAACATCTGTTCCACGTGCTTTTAGAACTACATTCCCGGAAAAACCTCCATCCAGGCATTTGAACTCTACTTCTTTGCAGTCCCGGTACAAATACAGAAGCAATTTGCTATCAGTATCGGAAATTTTGTAGCTGCCATCAAACCGGAATCCATCTTCCTTCAGGTTTGAATGAATTTTGTGCCCGATTGCAGGCTGGGTTCCTGTCAATTGATTGGTAAATGCACCGATTGATGAAAAAATGTTTATTCCGAGAATGCTCTTCAATTGATCGAGGGCGATAAAGTGCATTGTGCGGGAAGAACTTGCTGTGAGGGCACTGCATGTAAAAACTTCAAAATTCGGATAACGGGTAATCAGGTCATAAGCGAGAAACGAAATTTTTGCTTCGGTCCAGACTCCAATGATTCCAACTTTTACTTTCTCCGAATTATATGTGTTAAGCGCTTCCGGAAGAGTAGTATCTACGAAGTCGTTTAGCCCGGAAGCATTTATGATAGTGTGTTTTCTTCCCAGTTTTATTTTCTTGGAAAAAATAAAATCCGCGCCCCTGGTATCCCTGAGGCAATGATCACCGAAATGTTCCAAATGCTGCTTCTGCATTTCATCGTTTGGATCATGCCAGTCCCTGATATGGATGATCTCAAGTTTATCCTCTGGCTGATCATATGCCCAATCCATTATGGAATCAACAGGACCTTCTTCTGCGCGATCACCTACCAATCGCATAGCTTCATCATATCCTACATGCAAAAGATTTGGAATTGGATCATATTTCTGTAGCAGCTGCACAAAATCATTTTGCAGACATTGGGTTATAATTATTGATTTGGTCATAATTTATTCCTGACAGTTTTTTGTTGCAGCCAAATATGTAACATTTATGATTTAGAAAACGAACAGATTTGACAACAAAGTAAAAAGAATAACCGGAGAATTTAAATGAATGTAAGAAAAAGCTTGTTACTTGGGGCGGCCATTTCAGGAATAATTGCAGGCGGTGCAATCATGGCCGATACGAAGACAGAAACTGATGCAAAAGTTGAATGTCATGGAATCAATTCCTGCAAAGGAAAGGGAGAATGTGGTGGAAAAGGGCATTCATGTGCGGGAAAAAATTCCTGTAAAGGAAAAGGCTGGCTCGAGATGAGCAAGAAGGATTGCCTTGATAAAAAAGGAACAGTAAAAGCAAAAAGCTAAAAGAAGCGTTTTGCCGGGATGTTGCTCAAGCGGTAAGGAACGGTGGAACCGTTCCTTACCAGTAACTAATTAATTAGTCTCTGCCGTTTGAATCTGTATTTTATCTTTCACAAACCGGTCCACTTTCTTGATTGCATCAATCGACAGGGTTGTGAATTTCACACCAGTTTCAAAAAGATAATCCATTTCTGGATGTCTCTTGCACCACATAACGAGACCCTGGCAGATAAATCTGAGAGAGGCTCCCGGAATAAAAACATTCAGACTCAAGAGGGTATTTTTTTGAAGTTCTTTTGTTCCTGTCATTTTGATTCCAACAGTGCTTAAATCGGTCATAGTTGCTTCGAATCTACCGCCCTCGGTCCAAAGAGTGAAAGTAAATTTTACATCAGTTTTTGCACGCGTCGTTTTCCTTATCTGGCTTTTATGGATTACACTTGGTTTTTGAATCCTGATGGAAGAATCTTCTCTCCCCGGCATAATTTTGGATTCAAATTTAAAATTTGAACTTGCCATGGAAAATTCTACATCAATGTTTCCTGAAATTTCTTTTGCAAAAAAATTATCGTCGACCCTGATTTTCATGCTATCGGTTTCCATTACTTCCAGTACCCCCTGGTATTTTGTTCCTTCGGGGTTGTTTGATTTCGGAATAATCTGAACAGGTAAATTCTGTCGAAATATTGACATAAATTAATTCCCCGTCGTCGGGCAGATCAGAAGAAAATCTTCGAATACCTGGCTTATGATCAGACGGTTTTCAAAAACTAATCCTGTGCTAGCCGCGGATATTTCTTCTCCGTTGTTTGCGTAGATTTCATCGACCGATTTTTTTCCAAAATCAATTTTGAATATCTGGCTTGGCGAAAAATTTTCAGGAGACCGGACATGACGCAAGAACCGGAATACGGAAGCATGGGCGGCAAGGTAAATATTGCCGGCATCATCAAATTCCAGGTTGTCCGGCCCGCTACCTATTTCGAATTTCTCAACCTCTTTTAAATCTGTTTTTCCGTCTGTGGTTTGTATCAGTTCAAATTTCAGTACTTTGCCCGCAAAAAAACCGGAACGATAGATATATTCTTTATCCTTCTCCTTTCTGTAGAGAATTCCATTTCCCAATGAGACACCGGGCCCGATCATTGACCATGTCTTGCCATCGA
Source organism: Leptospira sp. (assembly GCA_021413405.1). Lineage (GTDB taxonomy): Bacteria > Spirochaetota > Leptospiria > Leptospirales > Leptospiraceae > JAIOQL01. The sequence continues at coordinate 6,833 of JAIOQL010000347.1, read as the reverse complement.
AGAAAGAAATTTTGGATGGACTTAAACCATCATTTGATACAAAGATTCTTCCATCGGGAAGGGCAAACAGATCATTGGGACTCTCGATCAGGGGGCTTTTTAATGTTTTGATATGCGAAAAAATTTCGTTGTTCATCTCAAAAACTTCAATGGCATGCTGTGCCCCCTCCTGTTTAGTGTGCGAAATTACATATAACAGTTCCTTTCCGGATTCCTGCACAAGACTGATTCCATGTGGTCTGAAATGAGGTGGGTATGTTGCGTTAAGCGCCTTTGGTTTGAGTTCCCCGTCAGGTTTGCCGAGGTCCAATGAAAATATCTTTCCGGGTTCATCGAAATTACGCCGGTTGTGGCTTGAGATATAGAGTAACTTTTTGGCCCGGCTAAGGGCAATATCTTCGTTCCCCGGCATCCCGTGCACTTTGAAACAACCTTGTATTGCCTTTGGCCTGATCGATCCGATGCACTGGACCTGGCTGATTAAAATTGTTAAATAAACGATCAAAATTATATTACGCATATGTGAAAAACCTCAGGTATCCAAACTTAGTTATTCTTATGTGATACTTCAAATGTTTTTCAGGAACAGCTCAAGAAATATCCGGTTGGATATTTTTTTCCCGGGAGATTAAAAATTTCGCATAAAATAAGGTAATTTATGTCTTATTCGGGTAAGAATACACAAAAAGGCTTGACTTTTTGGTGCACCGCAAAATAATAGAAGCGTGTCAGGGAGGACCTGAAAATGGACGATAAATTGAAAGATATATTGAACGCTGGTATTGGTGCTGTTCAGACTTCCAAAGAAGTCTGGGAAAAAACTAAGGTAGACCTTTCTCATAAGAAAGAACTGCTGGAAGGTGCTTTTGAAAAATTCAGGGCAAGCGGTGAACACAACTTTAGCGACACAGCAGTGAAACTAAAAGTGAATGTTGCATGGGGGCTTGTCAGATTTGAAGAACTTAAGGAAAATATTCAGCAATATTTTCAGAGAAAATAGTTCCTGTCAGGGGACGGATTCCCGTCCCCTCTCTTACGTTTCACAACTTAATCAATTTACCTTTATTGTACTTATACTTTAGAACAATATCTTTAGATTCCTGTTTCGCTTCGTCATATAAGTAGCTGGTTTCGGTAATGATATTATTTGAATCCAAAGCCAGATGAGAGCCGTTCCCTTCTTCCGAAGATACTGATTTCACTGTAATATACTTTCCATCAACAAATCCAAGAATCGTTGTAGAATCGGAACTTCTCATAGAAACCGTCGCAAGCACTTCTTTTATTCCATCCCCATCGAGGTCTGTAATTTTTAGTTCTCCGGGAATTGGAGACGAAACAATGGATGATGTTCCATTTTCCCGTTTTAATATAAATTGTTGCTGCGAATAATTGCCGGCGTTCCGGCTATTTTTATAGCCTTTGATTGCAGTGACAATATAGAACCCTTGAGAATTCTGAGCGGAGACATTCAGTGCTTCAGCAGAGGAACTGATTGCATTGAAATCGTTTCCCACGGCAGATTTTAACGCCGATATATCTGATCTTTCAAGGGTTGCCGATGGGTTTGAAAGCGAATATTCCGAAAATTCGGAAGGATCATAGAATTTTCCATATTCAGAATTCACCCATCCACTGGCAGCCAAACCACAATCAAATTCCTGGTATTCAACCATTTCAATTTTATAGAATGTTTTTCCGTTCAAATAGGATTTTGATGTCACCACACCGAATTCTTTCTCAGCCGGGAAAAAGTCTGGATGCATATTTCCACATTGCCCTTCGGTATCTGAAGTCACAGCGTCTCCGTCAGGCGACACTGTGAACTTTGCACCGGGTCTGGTGATCTGGAAATATCCGTTCAGGCTGATTTCTTTCCGTTCAATTGCGGCCTGTGCTTCAACTGCCGGATAAAGATTTACGAATCCGGCAAAAATAAAACCCCGTTTTCCTTCCGGTGTGGAAATTTCGAGCCACCTGTCGTGCTTTTCCTTTACATATTCCATGAAGCTTCCTTTCGCCAGAACATTTACGAGACTGAATTGCGGTAGTTTCGCGAGTATCCCGGATTCGAGGCTCGGTTTTTCCCGGAGGTTCAGAACGGGAACCGTTACAATTCCTGCGAGATTTTCTTTCGATGCTTCAAAAACGGAAATGGATCTGTTTATCAACGCTTCATCATAACTCAGGAATCCTGTCTTATCATTCGTGCGAACTTCATACCAGTATCTTTTTTCACCGAGGGCCGGGTCTTTTATTTTTTCCTGCAGGACTTCAAACTCGGTTCCCCTGAGAAGCACTGCAACTTTGTTTTTTAAATCAGCTGGAGCTTTGTAGATCGCGACCCCTGTGATTCCGACGACGAATCCCTTATATAGCCCCGCTTTTTTTTTACAATTGAATGAAAACATCAGAATGCAAGTGAGAAGAATAATTTTTTTTATCATGTCCGGTCCTATCAGAGTAATAGCTCTCCAATCGTTACGGAAAATAAATAAATGTCAACGGTAATATATTACTATAGAATGGATAACGCCATTTCATACGACTTACCTCTACTGAATTTCAGCGAAGGAAATACCTGTTTTTTTCACAAAGATTTGTTCCCAATTTTTTCTCCGGCAACGGGGTTTTCTCGATAGATTCCAGGATCCGTCCTGTTTTGATCTTGACGACGGGAGAAATGGGTTTCCAATTATAGGGAGTTCAAAGGATATAATCATGGGAAATCAAATCCAGAAATCTTGTCCCGATCCTCAAGGCGAAAGGCATTGAGCTTTCTTTGCATAAAATCGAAATCTTTGAAATCGCAAACTCGTATTAGTTTTTATCAAAAATCAGCAAATTCACATCCGGTAAAATTGTTTTCGGGGGGAATCTTAATTCTTTGATCCACTGGTGTTCTTACTGTCAGCAGTATTTAAGGGAAATTGCTCCTTATGATGATTTTTCAATCAGTCATGGGATATGCAAAAAATGTCTTAACGCAGGTGCAATGGAAAATGATGAAATAATCCGACAAGGAAAAAGAATAAAAGAATTCCATGATGATTTGCGTTCTGCATTAAGAAACAGAGAGAAGGAAGAATTCCGTAAACTTTTTCTGCACAGTCAAGAATTGAACTTACGACCGCTTGATCTGGCTCTCGGGATGTTGCAGCCGACAATGAGAGAAGTTGGCCAATTATGGTCTTCCGGTAAAGTAGAAGTAGCAGATGAACATTTTTATAGCAGGGTTTGCAGCGAGGTTCTGGATATTATTCATCATTCCATATCTGAATACCAGGGTTTCCGGCAAAATCCGGATCCTCTAATTGTACTGACTCCTGCAACCGGAAACTTGCACATATTTGGTCTACAGATAGTTGAAATGATTCTAATGCTTGAAAAAATTCCGAGTTATTTTATCCGGCAATCATTGATGAATGACGAATTATCTTCTAAGCTTGGAGAATTGAGACCAGAGTATCTGGGTGTTTCTCTCGCTCTTCCATCACAAATCAGGCACCTTGATTTGCTTGTAGATTTTTTGAAAAATGATTCTGAGACTGCGAGAATAAAAATCCTGGCAGGAGGATTTGCATACTTTGATTCTGAAGAAATTCAGCCAACCAATGGAGTGAAAGTTTTTCAGAGCGTTTCTAATCTACTGGTCTTCCTGGGATGAAATCCTCACTGATGGAAGAACTGAAGGCTCATTCCAGAACCGATCACGAAAGAATACATCAGGTTCCTTATTTCGATTCTATCTTGAATGGAACTTTCTCAGTCATTCAGTATGCAGCACATTTGCGGGCTTTTGCAATCATATGGACCAGTCTTGAATACCAAATCAGGCAAAGCTCTCTGAATGTAAGTTTGAAACTGATGAAGACTTATCAGAACAAATGGCCTTTTCTTGAAAGGGATCTGAGAACAATAGGAAATCTGCAAATGCACCCCGAAGTAATTTCGCTATCCCTTGATATTGTTTCAGATATGCTGATTCAGATTGCAGATCATCCTTGTTCTATTATTGGTTTTCTATATGTGATGGAAGGTTCTCTAAACGGAAGCGAGCAGATTAAAAATCAAATTGAAATTCGTCTTTTGCGAAATGACGTCACTCATTATTTGAAAGCATATGGATCCGATGCAAAAAATAAATGGAAGGAATTCGGTTCTATCATTGACAGCGAAAAGTTTGATGATGAAGAAAAATCCGTTATTATCCGTTCATCGTTACAGCTATTCCGGGGATTAAACAGTTTATTCCAGTCAATATCCGGGATAAAGGATCCTGATGCGCAATATCATATTACTTCAGTGAACCCTGAAGCAGGAGATCACCCGATGCCTTCTAATCCCCTTGAAATTTCTGCCGCTTTGCGGGCTGGAGTGAAAGCATGGGCTGAATTTCCATATCTCAAATTGAGATTTGGTGAAAGAGGGCTGCGATTTGCGAAAAGCGACAGTTGCTGGCTGGCAACCCTCCCACAGCTTGTTCAAACTGAGATTGATAATCAAATTGTCTGGCTTGCCCGCCTGTTGACCAATAGAGGAATTCCTTCCGCGATTCTCAGATTTCATCTTGTTGTTCTTGCTAAGGAGTTATCCGAATCAAATCCGGAAGGAAAAACAACCTATCAGAAATTGAATGCCGCCGCAAATTCACTGCATGAGGCCCAAAGAAAAATTTTGCCGGATGAAAAATTTGCAGGGATTGCTGAAGAAATGCATTTGAAATTAGCAGAGCTAATTGATCTGCATGCAAACTCAGGAATCGCATTGTTGTCAGCATTTTTAGACGAACAGAATGGTTTGGGCAATGCAAATAATGTCATTGTTTCCTGGTTTCGGGAAGAGTTTATTTCTGATCAAATTAGCAGGGAAACCTTTGATAAAGTCATTCAGGATGCGTTTCGACTGGTTGGTGAAAGAAAAGTATAATATGAAAATCTTTTTAAAATTGCGTCATTATTTTCCGGATCATTCAGGAAGTGATCAGTAGCTTTGTTAGTTCGGGAAAATCATCCAGTGCGTTTTCATCTCCAGTCAATCTCCAGATATGAAGAGTTCCTTCATAACATGCGAATATTTTTCGTGCGATATCTTTTAGATTTTTACCGGACAGTTTACCCGTCTCTTTTTCATAACCGGAGAGGTATTTTTCCAGAATATCGGTTGATTTGTTTGTAAGTGTAAGTATATCCATGTCGAGATCCGGATATGATACTCCGGTTTGGGCCCTAAGATTTGCCATTGGACAGCCGAACAATACCTGATTTTTGATCCCTCTTTTCAGATATTTCACCCATGCAGTAGTCAGCGAAACGGGATCCCTGTATTTTTCAGTTAACCCGCGAAGAAAACTAAGTTGTTTTCCCCCATAGAATTCAAGATAGGCTCTGCCCAGCTCTTCTTTTGAGGCAAAATATTGATAAAAGCTCGCTTTTGCCGTTTCTGATTCGGTCACTATCTGGTTTATCCCTGTGTTCCTGAAACCTTGCTCTCTAAAAAGTCTTTCTGCGGTGTTTATGATCCGAGTTCTCACATTTTCACGGGGTTCTCTCACTTTGCTCATAGCTCACCTCCAAATTTTATTGACAGACAGAACGTTCTGTCAGATTGTTGGCTTTAGGAAATTTTACAAGGTAAATTAGTGAATCATGCGAAATTCTATGCGATAGCGATTGTAGCGAAAATTCCAGAGGGAATTGCAGCGAAAAGCGCGGTCCCCGGAGGGGAATCGCCCAAGGATTATTTAAAAAAGCAGGGGGAAATATGGAATCAATTTTAATAGATAACGTTGCGAACACGGTCGTAGAAGCGGTTCGTACAAGGCATAGTGTCCGGGAATATGAGGATCGGAAAATTCCGTCGGAACTACTACAGGAACTTTTCGCAGAATCTCTCCGTGCTCCGAGCTGGAAAAATTCGCAGCCATGGAGAATTCACATTGTTACCGGGGAAGCGCGGGATCGTATGTCTGAAAAACTGGTTTCTGCGGCCCGGGCCGGGGCACCGAATCCTGACTCACCATGGCTTGAGAATTATCCCTCAGATGTCAAACGGCGTATGTTCGATCTAGGAATGAGAGTCTATGGTGTTGCCGGGATCGACAGAAAAGACAAGGCTGCCCGGGAGGCTTTCATGCTCCGGAATTTTGAATTTTTTGGTGCGCCTGCGGCTGCATTCATTACTACAAATTTTGAAATGAATTTTTATGTAGGTCTCGATATCGGATGTCTTTTGCAGACGGTGATGCTTCTCGCGAGAACATACGGACTTGGGACATGTCCGCAAGCTGCGTTAGGCGCTTTTCCTGATGTTGTCCGTTCCGAATTTGGTCTTCCGGTTGAAGAGAGGGTCGTTTGCGGCATCAGTCTCGGGTATCCGAAGCCCGGTTCCGGACTTAATGAATTTCATTCACCGAGAGAAGAATTTTCTTCCCTTGTGAAATTTTATGATCAGTAATTTCTGAAATTTGTACACAGGTATTTTGTGATCCGGAAAAATTTTGGATGCAAAACAGTGAATCGTAGGAATGATTCGGGGAAAAATTTATAAGAATCTGGTTTTGTAACGGATTTTCCGGAAAACTCTGATAGGGATCATGTTTGTGAGGTGTATCCGGGAAGTTATATTGGATATGGTTGGGGGAACTCCACCAGCGTACCAATTTTCCCGTAGAATTACGGGCCAATCCGAAATGTCCAATTTCAAAAACATTGTGAATAAATCCGTTTTCGAAACTCCTAAATAATCTGCAAGCATTGTGAATTCTATCCAGTCTGTATTCATTGGTCTAAAATTCTTTCGAATAAGATTATTGTCTTTCTTCTGGTAACGGA
>JAIOQL010000346.1 GCA_021413405.1 Leptospira sp. | reverse complement strand
GAATTTTGGCCCAGCAGGGCATAGTATACATTTTTTACGGCGGGAGTTCCGGAATCGCTGCAACTTCTCCCTCTCAGGCGAACGTATCCATATCCGGTAAAGCAGGTTCTGATCAATTCGGATCCTATTTAACAATCGGAGATCTAAATGGAGATGGATTTGGGGATCTTATGGTTGGAGCGTTTGGAAGGAATGCAGGAGCTGGTGGGGGACAGGGAGAGGTCTATATATTTCATGGATCAAAAAATGGTATCACAATTACAAGTGCATTCGCCGCAAACACTACACTGACTGCATCGTCCGCAGGAGATAATCTTGGCGGCGGGGTCATGTTTATCAGTGACATCAATGGAGATGGATTTGGAGACGCTGTCGTAGGAATTACCGGGGGGCCAACAGCGAATAATAACGGTCAGATTGTTATATTTCATGGAAGCAGTTCCGGTATTGCCAGCACTACAAACCCGGCAGGCTCTGCGAACACAACTTTAACGGGTCTTGCGACCAATGAGGGGTTTGGGGTTGGTTTAGATTGCGCCGATCTGAATGGGGATGGATTTTCGGACCTAGTCGCCGGATCTCTTTTTCGAAATGCCGGTGCAGGTGCGAATCAGGGTGAGGCATATATTTTCTATGGAAAATCTTCCGGTATATCAAGCGGACTAGCGTCAACTGCTAATATAACAATGACCGGTTCGGGGAGTGGACTAAAATTTGGATCTACTGTTTCAGTGAATGATTATAACGGGGACAATTTTTTGGATTTTGCAATCGGAGGATCCGGATACAGCGCAGGAACAGGAAAAGTTTATATCTTTAATGGAAGCAGTGCGGGATTCAGTTCAAAGAATTCAGATAATGCGGATGTGATTATTACCGGTTCAACAGCTGCTGAAAATTTCGGATTTTCATCAGCATCGGGAGACTTCAATGGAGACGGATTCGCTGATCTTGTGGTTGGAGCTAATCTTTTTACTACAAGCCAGGGCAGGGCATATATATTTCACGGGTCAGCGACTGGAATTGCAGTAACGAATTCATCTTCTGCCAGCACAATCATAACCGGAATTTCATCGAACGATCAGACCGGGGAGACTGTATCTTCTTTATATTTGAACGGGGATGGATTTTCGGATTTATTGGTTGGTTCTTCAAATTACAGTGCTGGCAATGCGCAGGGAAGAGTCTATATTTTTAACGGAATGTCTGCTGGCATTCCTTC
>JAIOQL010000345.1 GCA_021413405.1 Leptospira sp. | reverse complement strand
TTTTAGCTTGGTGCCTTTTGGCACGTTACCTACTAAAATCATCATTGGTAGCAATGTACATGCTTATTACACGGTTACAAATAAATATTCACGTACGTTGACAGGTACCATTGAGTCTTATCCAAAAAATACAACGTTGGTGACGACAGGCGATGGCATTTGTTCTCAAGCGTTTACATTGGGGGCGGGGCAAAGTTGTCGCGTAGATTTAAATGTAACGGGTGTGGTGAATAACTTTCCTGTGTTATATGTGTGCGATTCAACACGCGTAAATTGTGTTGGTAATGGAAATAATCCTTTATTAGTCACGGCCTTTACGGCAGTTTCTCTTTCTATTACACCACTTAATGCCTCCATTGCGAAAGGCAGTGCATTGCAATATCAAGTCACTGCAACAGCGGCAGATGGTACAACATTTAATGTTACCCAAAATGCAACGTGGTCATCAAGTAATCCTTCTATTGCCAGTGTGAGCAGCACAGGTTTAGCTTCTGGAGAGCAAATTGGCTCAGCAATTATTTCTGCTAGTTTTTCAGGCGTCACGGCTTCAGCAAGTTTAAGCGTGACGGCGCCTACTGTTTCTTCAATTACCATTCATCCAGCCAATACAACCATTGGTGATGGAGATTCGGTAGCTTATACCGCATTTGCGACCTATTCAGATGGTTCAGTTTCAAATGTGACTTCTTCAGTGACATGGGCCTCTTCTAACACCACTGTTGCAACAATTTCAGATGGGGGGCTTGCGCACAGTGTTGCAGCGGGGACAACGACAATTTCAGCGACATTAGGCGCTGTAACGGGCCAAACAAATTTAACCGTTACTGGTGAAACCTTGGAGAATGTCATAGTAAGTCCAGCTTCCGGAACCATTGCAAAAGGCACGACCTTGCAATTTCAAGCGACAGCTTATTATTCTGATGGCTTGACGGTGGATGTGACACAGTCTGCCACGTGGTCTTCTTCTAGCACAACAACAGCAACGGTACAGACAGCAGGCGATGCTTCTCCTGGCCTTGCTAAAGGTGTTGGAGTAGGTGGGCCCATTACGATTACGGCGGTTTATAATGGAAAAAGTGGTAGCGCTGCGCTGACTGTTTCCGCTGCCACACTTTCTTCCATTGCTGTGACACCGGTTTCGCCTCATGTCCAGGTAGGAAACACTCAAGCATTTACTGCTACCGGAACGTATTCGGATGGAAGTACTCAAAATATTACCGGCTCTGTTACATGGTCTTCAAGTAATGCACATGTGACCATTAATTCATCAGGGCTGGCAACGGCAGTATCAGTGGGTTCGGCGACAATTACTGCAACGTTAGGGGTGTCTGGATCAACCACCATGACGGTGATTAATGCCACATTAGTTTCTATAGCTGTGACGCCAAATGGCAGTACGTTTCCAAAAGGATATCAGCAAGCTTTTACAGCAATAGGGACCTATTCAAATGGTACAACCAGTGATATTAGCTCTGTTGTGACATGGACCTCTAATGCGACTTCCGTTGCAACGGTCAACAGTACGACGGGACTTGTCACCATAGTAGGTTCTTCAGGGCAAGCCACTATTACGGCGACATCAGGTTCTATTTCGGGTTCGGCTCAACTGTTTGCTGCACCTCCTGTACTGACTTCTATCAGCGTTGAGCCATTTAATATTACTTTGTCTAATGGATCAAGTCAGCAGTATACGGCATATGGACACTATTCTGATGGTAGTATCTTAGATCTAAATCAAACAAATCCGCCAGTTTGGAGTGTATCTGACCCTACCCTTGCTACGGTTACTAGCGCTGGGTTAGCCACTGCAATTAATTCCTCAGGGACAACCTTTGTTATTGCAACAGTGGGTTCTATTGTGGGGAGTGCCTTCCTGACCGATACTCAAGCGACAGTGAGTTCTGTCGTGGTGAGTTCAACTCGAACGACGGTACCCAAGGGCGAGCAACAACAGTTGGTAGCAACAGCAACGTATACGGATAGTACGCAACAAGTCGTCACTAATTTAGCGACATGGTCATCTGCTAACTCGTCCATTATGACTGTGAATAATACAACCAGCAAAGGACTGACAACCGCTATTACCCCTGGCGGTCCTATTAACATTACGGCAACGTATATTCAATCTGGTAGTTTAGCCATGACTGTTTCGGGTGCAGCCCCTGTTTCTTTAGTAGTGACGCCCTCATCAAGCACATTACCAGATGGGGAATCGCAACCGTTGACGGCCACGGTGACCTTCTCAGATGGTACAACAAGAAATGTGACTGATCCGAGTGCGCCTAATTCTACTGCGTGGAGCTCCAGCGCTCCAAGTATAATCAGTGTCAGTAATACAACCGGCACCAAAGGCATTGTCACCGCCAACGCGACCTCAGGTACTGCGACAATTACCGCTATTTACACACAAGGAAGTGATGCGCCAGTAAGCGGCGACATTTCAAGCTGCAAATCCAGGATTGGCCTCGGGAGTAGGGGTAGGTACTGCAACAGTGACAGCTACCTATAGTTCTGGGGGAAATACTTATATGCCTACTGCGACGATTACAGTGACCCCTGTATTACAATCCATTACGGTGACACCAGCAAATGACTCTATTTTTAAAACAAGTACGATTACCTATACAGCCATTGGCCATAGATCGGATGGCTCTACAATACCTTTGGCAGGTTTAGTGAACTGGGCTTCTACCAATACGGCCGTTGCTAGCATTACTTCTCCAGGTGGGGTAGCAACAGGCGTTGCTGAAGGTACAACAACGATTACGGCTACCAGTATTGCCTCTCCCTCCATTGTGGGAAGCACAGGATTAACGGTTATTGGGGGTGAAACGGTCTCGGTTGGCTCAGCGCCCACACAAGCTGATCCTACTAGTCAACAACAATCGGCTGCTTATTTTAGTAATGCATTAGCAAATGATTGGATAGGACCCGTGTTTGCTCGTCAAATGGTGACGGAAAATACAAGTGTGCTCAATCAGGTTCGCTTTTTAATAGACAGATATTTTACAGTGGGCACGGCAAATATAGGTGGGCGAAATGAGGGGGTTATTTATTCAGTCACGCCGACAGGTAGCTTCAGTCCAGAAGCAATTGTGGATGGGTCGAGCTCTAC
>JAIOQL010000344.1 GCA_021413405.1 Leptospira sp. | reverse complement strand
GATATGAAACCGGTCATCTCCGGATTCCATTTACATATAATGGCACTACCGAAGATTATAATATTCATATAGGTGATGATAGCACGATCAGGAAAACTATTCTTCTTTATAAATACCGGGGAAAGGTCGGAGTTAAAAACGGGGAAGTGAACAGGTCTTCCGGTGCAGGAACCGATTCAGATATCGGAAAAGATGAAATACCATTTGAAGAGCTATAAACTAAGACGGGGATTTTCATTGATCGAAGTTGCGATAGCACTTGCAATCGCTTCCTCCTCAATGGTCTGGACATATTCCTTAATCAGCAATGCACTCACTATGAAAAAAAAAGCTGCTGATATCTCCAATGCAGTTCAACTCGCAAAAATTAAAATGGCCCAGATTGATTCTAGCTCCCGCCTGGAAACAGATTCCGTTAAAGGAGAGATCCCCGGTTATAGAGGCTACCGGTTTGAAACAGAAGTAAAAGAAGAAGAACTCGATCTTCTGAAATTGGCGGGCGGAGGCAAGGACAAAGATAAGCCTTCTAAATCGCCCGATGATCTCCTTGGCGGACAGGATTCCGGTATGAGCAAATTGCTTGCCAAGAGGGGAAAGGGGCAGGGTTCAGAAACTGGTGGAATCATCAAAGTTTTCCGGGTAAAAGTTAAAATAATTTATCCCTCCGGCTTTGGAGAAGAATCATTTACAGCAGAAACATTCAAGGCATCCAAATTTTAAATATGAAAATATTTTCAGCCAAATACCGGAAGGGAGTAAATTTAGTAGAACTGGCTGTTGTTATGATGGTTCTCGGCGTTTTATTCACAGGTATATTTGGTGCCTATTACACAGCTCTGAAAATTTCGCAAAACTCTTCGCCAAAAAATGCAGCAGCCAAACGGGATGTGTTCACAGCTCTTGAAAATTTGCGATCTTCTTTCGCACAGGCATTTTTTCTCCCCGGACAGAAGAGATTAATATTTATCGCTAAAGGAGAGGGCCCGATTGGAGGTCGACGGGATACGGTGACTTTTGCATCAAGTCATGCAAATTCTGAAGAAACGGGAAACCCGGCAGTGAGGGAAGTTTCTTTTTATCTCAAGAAGATGACCAAAAATGATGATTACTATTATCTTATCCGGAGAGAAGATGAAATGGTCGATCAGAATCCGGAAAAAGGCGGGCTCGAGCATATCATTCTGGAATATGTAAAAAGCTTTCAATTAAAGTATTCCGTTCGCGGAGATAAATGGCAGGATGAATGGGACACGAAGGATACCCAAAAAATACCGAAACTGATCAGAGTGGAACTCATTGTAAAAACCGGAAATAAGGAGCAAAGGTTTGAAACTCTTTCATACCCGGGAATATATTTTAAATAGAAGTAACAGGTTGCGACCGGATATTGCCACATTCCCAGGGATTAAAATCTCACGGAGAGGTGCAATGGTCATACTGCTCGTCATGGCAATAGGCAGCGCTTCGTTTATCACTGCTAATAAATTTGCAACAGATTCTATGACGGAATACAGAATGGCAAGATCTGAGGCCGATGGATTCCGGGCACATCTTTTGGCAAGGGCCGGGTTTAATGGGGGCCTGGGGGCTCTCAAGAAAATTCCCGAAGAGGTTCTATATCAGTCAGGAATTGCATTCAACCCACCTCCTGTTCCTTTGGGTGGAGGAATGATCTTTTATAAACTATCCCCTGAAGACGGAAAAATAAATCTGAATTCTTTAATAAAGCTTTATGATAATCAGCCAAATGCCAGAACCCAGGAAATGGTTTATCGTCTATTTGAACAGCTAGGATTGAAGCGCGATAAAGTTTTTCCGATTATTGACTGGATAGATGAAAACTCTCAGGAAATGGGGGGGGGAGCCGAAATTTTTTACTACTCAGGATTGAAACCTGCCAGGAAAATAAAGAACGCGCCCTTTTATACACTTTCAGAATTGGTCTCTGTAAAAGGATTCAATAGGAAGATTGTTTACGAATCGCTTAAACCGGTAGATTACGATAAGAACCGGTCAATGAACTTCAAAACTGAAGAAGAAAAGGTATTGGTCACGGATCGCGATTTTGTCCTCGCAAACAATGTAACAGCATTCATGCCGTACAAGGATACAGCCGATGAAAGGATCAACCTGAATGGCGCCCCATACCACGTTCTGATGTCCCTTTCCGATTTTATGACAAGGCAGGCTGCGATGCGATTGCTCCGTCTTAAACTGGAAAAAGGGGGCTATATCAAAGAGCTAAGGGATCTCGAAAACCTGCCCGAATTTCAATTAAAAACTGCCGGGGGGTTCACACTGTACAAAGAACTGGCAGGGGAAGGCACCGATGTGTCAGGCGGCCGAATAAAAACAAAAGGAGATATTTACAGAATAATAGGGGTTGGAACAATTAACAATAATGTGGTGAGAAGGGTCAGCTGTTTGTTTGACCTTGCAAATGACCAAATGTTATATTATTCCGAGGATTAAAATTTAAAATGTTTTTTGAGCAATACCTCGCCATAGACTATGGAACAACTTTCATCAAAGGAGTTCTTTTCAAAGAGCTGATTGGTGGCATAGTAATTCTAAGAAATGAATCCCTGAAGATAGTGTCACTTGAAGAAAGTGAAGGCGACGAATATGAATACAATATCGTCAGGCTAATCCAGAGCTTTTTCCCGGAAGAATCGAACTTCCTCATAAACCTTCCGATTGAAAAATTATTTATCCGCGATCTGAATGTTCCGCTAATTACTGTAAAGGCTATTCGCGAAGTAATTCCGTTTGAAGTAGAAAATCTGGTTCCGTTTCCGGTCGAGAATATGGAAGTTCTTGGAAGCATTTGGAAAATCGAACAGGAAAATTCCCATGTAATCACGTTTAGCGCTCACCACACAGAAATAGAAAAAGCAATTAAGCCATTTGTCCGCAATGAAATTCAGCTTCGTTGCATGTCAGTAGATTCTTTTGTGTTAAGCCATGTTATCACTAAACACCAGGGCGGGGCTCTGCTGGAAGAAAAAATTGGCCAGATCGACATTGGCGGAAAAATTACAATTTTCAATGCCCTATCTAACGGTAAACTAACCCATACCCGTTTTTTCACAAGCGGGGGATTCTTTATAACCGAGAAAATATCAGAACTTCTGAAAATAGATTTTGCTGATGCTGAAAATATGAAATCCGAACTTCCTTTCGATATTGTAGACCTGGAAGAGGAACTCGTTGCGGGATTTCAAAAAAAGTTCAGGATGACAAACCAAAATCTGAAATCTTTTATTAAAATAATACATGACTCAATGGATCACATTGCTGATGAAATCAGCAGGAGCATTTTCGCGCTCTTTGATTCAGAAAGACCCAATGTGATCTATCTTTCCGGAGGGGGTTCTCTTTTTAAGGGTACAGAAAAATACCTGACTGAAAAGATTGGGATTCCGGTGAAACGGTATCATTTTCTGGAACTTTCAGAGGAAAGCTATATTACTTGCCTCGGAACAGGATATCATTATAACACGAGGGAAAAAGCCGATAAAATTGATTTTCTTAATACCGAATTTGCCAAAAAAATAAACAAAAATGTTCTTAAAATCGGGTATTTCAAGACGCATCTTCTGATGCTTGCAATTTCTTTTTTTACACTGATTACTGTCTTTTTCGTAGGAGTAATCATCGATAAGAGAAAAATCCGGGCAAACAATGAGATTCTTACAAAAAAATTTCAGTCCGGATTCGGAATGGAAGTTCC
>JAIOQL010000489.1 GCA_021413405.1 Leptospira sp. | reverse complement strand
GAGTCAGCTAAAAATAAGGAGGCTCTCCCCGAAGAAAATAAAACCGCCGAAGAAGTTTACCCGCCTGGTGCTGCGAAGTCAATCACCGTCAAACTTCTTGCAGATGGAAAATCTGTACAAATTGACTGGGAAATCCCGGATTTGGAAGGAAAAATTATTTTGGCAAGATCGGAAACGGTAATAGATACATTTGAGAAATTAAGGGCAGCAGATTCCCTCGGGAAATACCCCAGCACAAAAAAAGAGAGTATAACTTCTTATACCGATTCGAATCTCAGATCCGGGAAATATTATTATGCTGTTGTTCTTGCGAGTGAAGTGAATAAGGAACTTGTAAAGCTTCTTCCCGATAAAAATTTTACAACAAAGCCAGTCGTTGTAAACCGTCCTGTAACAAATAACGATAATTTTGATAAACAGTCGCAGAAGGCCAGGAAAGACGGAAATTACTATGTTACAAATATAATTACCAGGAAAGAAGGAAATGCAATCCGAATTCTATGGACCGCTCCTGAAGGAGCCGAAAATGATTTTCTTTATACTATCTATCGTTCCAAAGAACCTTTATCGAGTATTCCGCTGGTGCAAAAAGCTGAGAAGCTTACAGAATTTCACCATCCTGATACATCATTTCTGGATCAGGATCTCAAAGAATCAGCGACACTCTTTTACGGAGTTTCTGTAACCGTTAATGAAAAAGAAAAAATTCCTCTCATAGAGAAAAAATCATTTAAAAGAGTTTTCTTTATTTATGATAAAGAGAACCAGGCTGTTTCAGAAGAGCCTGCTAAAAAGAAGAAATCTTCTAAAAATAACCGCAATCTTTCCGCCGATGCAAGCGGTAGTGCTCCAGATGATGACGAGGATGATGATGAGAAGCCTGTCAAAAAAGAAGAGCCAAAAAAAGAAGAACTGAAACCTGTTGAGAATAAATATTCTGATCTCGATCAGATATTGATTGATACATATAATAAGAAAAGATTCAGGGAAGCCGTTTTCAGACTAAAATTATTTTCTGAAAAAGAGAACGACCGTTTTACAAAAGGCAGAGCCTATCTCTACATAGGAATATCATACTATAAACAGAGAAGATTTCAGGAGGGTCTGCGTTATCTCCTTATGGAAGATTCAAAATTTTATAACTCAGACAGATCTGAATTTTGGGCAAAGAGATGTTTAGAAAATATAGGGGCGGGAATTAAATGAACAGGTCCATAATCGTACTTACAGGATTTTTATTCATATCGGCCGGGATACTGACTGCAGTCTATCATTCTGTAATAAAGAGTGAAGAGGCTAAGTTGTCCGGCCTTCAGGAAAGAATACGGGAAGGCGAGGAACTTCTCGGCCAGTCATCTAAGGCAAGCCATGAGAAGGCTCTCGCTATTTTTTCTGAACTTTCAGGAAAAGACTCATCCGAAAAATTAAAATTCCGAATCCGGTTCCGTCTTGCGAATTCCCTGGAAAAAAACAAGGATGAACTCAGGTCTCTCGAAATATATAAGGAACTGAATCTCTCAAATCAAAATACAAATATTGAAGACAAAGAGAATCTGAGCTATTCAATCGGGAACCTTCTGTTGAAACTGAATCGTGAAGAAGAAGGCAGAAGCCATCTCGATGAAGTTCTAAAGAAAAGTCAGGACAAGAAAATCCGGTCAAAGGCACTTGCATCTTTAGCCGATTTTTATTTCAGAAAAAATGATATGGAAAAGGCCAGGAAAAATTATATTCTCGCAGTCCAGGAGAATCCGGAAAATATTCATGCACGGATCGGATGGGGGAAAACGCTATATAACCAGGGAAGAGACTGGGCATCATATGAAATTTTTGATGATTATCTCAGCAACGGTTTCTATTTCGATCAGGATAGTGGCAAGGTTGCGGCAGAATATAAATCTTCTGTGTATGAACGGGGTAAAAAATTTTACACGTCACGGCAATATTATAAAGCTATAGAATATCTGAAAAAATCGATAAGCCTCAAAGAAGGCGGGGGAACGGAAGAGAAGGCCCTCTATTACATTGCAGAAAGTTATAATGCACTGGGCAGGTCTTCGGAAGCCTTGAAATACATTGATAAAGTTCTGACGAACGAAAATTCTTCGCTCGACCAGACTGCACTTTACAGGAAAGGAACAATCTATTTCCGGATTGGAAATTATGAAAAAGCTGCGTCGGTATTTGATGCAGTGATGGATAAATATCCCCGAACTTCGGTCTCAGACAGGGCGGCAGCCTGGAAGAGGGAATGTATAGACCAGATCAGTGACGATGTTTATCTCAGATCTAAAGATAAAAAACAACCGGCGATAGACAGTGAGGATGAGGAATAGTTTTCAGCTTCAGTCTGAGATAACAAATTCTCTCTGGTTGAGTTCGA
>JAIOQL010000488.1 GCA_021413405.1 Leptospira sp. | reverse complement strand
ATATCTGAACCGTCCTCCAATCTGCCAGTCAGGATTTATCTTCCATCCGAAAACCAAGTTTACAAGATGGGTTCTGTCATAATCGTAAAGTTCTTCGTTGTCATTATCATAAACAAGCTCAACCTGGTTGTCATCATAATAGTTCAGATAATTGGGCCCGACCTTTGTTTGTGCCAGAAGTTTTCTTCCCGCATTCTGGGCATTCCGTATTCTGGATTCATCAGAAGTGTAGCGGGCCTGGTGATTGTTCCGTTTCGATATCGAATTGGTGTAGGAGATCCATCCAAACCATCCGGATTCTCCAGGCTTCTTTGTTTTTTTCAGAAAAATTTCCACACCTTTGGAAAATCCTGTTCCTGAATTTGAATAATTCAAAGATTTTGAGACGATTGGATTTCGAAGAACGGAATCTGTTTTCTGAAGAATATCCCTCGGCTCGTTGTTGGCTGCATAGGGATTCATGACATTGTTGTCTGGATTATTCCTCCTGCCATCTTCTCCGCTTTCTCCATCCGGAGGTTTTTATTCCCAACCCTCTCTGAAATTTGTTCAAGTCCGTTAGGTGCGTTATAGTGAATTCCACCGCCCCCCTGGAAAGTTGTTTTCGTTGAATCGAATGTATAAGAGGACTGGAGGCGGGGACTGAGAATTTTTTGTCCCGAGAGATTGTAGTAATCGGAGCGGACGCCGGGAACAAATTTGAATCCTTTATAGTCGAGATTCATTTCCAGAAATCCTCCAACTTCTCTCGATCTGATTCCGTCCCCATCAATCAAAGCCCGGAAAACCGGACTTGAATTCAGAAGATTATTGAAAGTATCAGAGAATTGAGTATTGTTCTGTGTAATGTTTTCGGCTTTCAATGTAATCGTTCTTTCACGGTATGTCCCGCCTCCCTGAATACGAAGAATGTCTTTGATGATTTGCAGGTTTGCAACATTCTCCATGTAGTAAATATTCTGGGTTGTAACATTCTGTAGTCCGAAAATTGTTTCAGCCGTTGTCGGGTTTGTGAACTTGACTTCATAAAATTCGCGGAAGTAATTTTTGGAAAAACTGAATGTGTTACTGAATTTCGGCGTAGGCTGATAAACATACCTGAATCCGTCCGTCCGGAATTCCCTGTCCAGACCAATCGGTGGCCTCATATCAGTCCCACCATAATTCTGGTTCTCGAACTGCGCCACGGCCTTTGTATATTTTTGAACGTCTCTTGCACCAAAAGTGGAAACAGAAACTTTGTGTCCGGGAGAAATCTCCCATCCGCTTTTGAACTGAAAATCGTCATAGGTTGCATACTTTGCGTTAGGCGGTATTGCATCCGGATAAACTTTCAGAAGAGTTACGTTTGGATAT
>JAIOQL010000487.1 GCA_021413405.1 Leptospira sp. | reverse complement strand
TGGTGACAGGGCGACATACCAGATAGATGTGCGAAACAGGAAAGATGCGTTAGCCGCCTCCGTAAGAGACGCGGATGAAGGTGCAGATTTGCTGATGGTTAAACCCGGAATGACTTCTATTGACCTTATCCGTCCGATCGGGAAAAAAACGGGGCTGCCCATCGGCGCTTACCAGGTGAGTGGCGAATATGCCTCCCTCAGCCTGCTTGCAAACAATGGATTTTGTAATTTCGAAAGTGCGTTGGCCGAAACATGGGTTGTTTTTGCAAGATCGGGGGCAGATTTTCTGATAACATACGCAGCGCGTAGGGGAAAGGAGCTTTTGTGAACTCTGAACAGCTTTTTGAAAGATCAAAAAAAGTTTCACCGGGGGGAGTTCATTCTCCCGTCAGGTCATTCAGAAGTGTTGGAGGAACACCGGTCTTTTTTCAAAAAGCAAATGGACCTTATCTCTACGATGTTACTGGAAAAGAATTCATCGATTTTTGTTTAAGTTTCGGCCCGCTTATCCTCGGACACCGGGATCCCGAAATTGAAGAAATTGTAAAAGAAACGGTTTCAGAACTGGCAGAATTCATAGTAAACGAAATTCCCTGGGTCGAAAAAATCCGTTTTGTCTCCTCCGGAACCGAAGCTGTCATGTCAGCTCTTCGCGCAGCCCGCGCATTTACCGGTCGGGATAAAATTCTGAAGTTCGATGGATGTTACCACGGACATGCGGATGCGCTACTTGTAAAATCGGGATCTGGTCTGGCAGGAGAACCAAGCTCTGACAGTGCTGGTATCGGGAAAGCACAGATTCATGAAACACTTGTTCTTCCGTTAGACGACGATGCTCTTGTCGAAAGACTTTTTTCTGAAAGAGGCAAAGAGATCGCTTGCGTGATTATCGAACCTATCCCGGCAAATTATGGCCTACTCGTCCAGAGAAATGAATTTATCGAAAAAATTTTGCGGATTGCAAAATCGCACGGAACACTGATCATATTTGATGAAGTAATATCCGGATTCAGAACAGGGATGAGAGGAATGGCAGAAAATTTCTCGATCAAACCGGATCTTGTCACTTACGGGAAAATCATAGGGGGCGGTTTCCCGGTAGGCGGATATGGAGGGCGCAAAGAGATTATGGATCTTATTTCACCCCAAGGTCCTGTTTACCAGGCGGGGACGTTAAGCGCCAACCCTTTTGGAATGCGCGCAGGTCTCGCTACATTAAAAAAAATTAAGAGAGAAAATGTATTCCCAATTCTCGAAGAAAGAACAAGACGTTTTATCAGCGAATTTATTTCGATTCTGAACCAGCATTCCACTTCCGAATGGGACGCAGTTCAGGCTGCATCGATGTTCTGGTTCCACAAGAAGAACCATACTCCGATCCGCAGGATAGATGAAATTCCTTCTGGTCACAAAGAAGGATTTGCTACACTGTTTCATTCACTGCTCGATCAGGGAGTATACCTGGCCCCCTCTGGTTATGAAGTGGGGTTTATTTCCTTTGCGCACGATGATTCTATTCTCGACAAGGCGATTGATAAATTAAAATTAGCTGTTCGAAAAGGAGCAAAATGAACGCTGCTTTCTTCCGGAACAAAAGAGTCATCTTTTCATTACTTTGGCTTTTACTGACGGTTTCTATTGGATTCTGGTGGCTGAATCTCGGATTGCGTCAGGCGGAACTGGTAGCTGAACTCAAAAATGCGATAGGCGGCAAGCTGGCCGAATCAAGCATGGAAGTGCTCAATCGCCAAAACCGGATGCTTAAGACAGAAGGGGTTTTTTTTCTCGCAATGCTTTTTACCGGCGGGGTGTTTATAATCTGGTTTTCATATAAAGATTATGAAAGATCCCGGATGATCAAAGAATTTTTCGCAACAGTTACCCATGAAATGAAAACGCCTCTTGCGAGTCTCCGCCTCCAGGTCGAAAGTCTCGAAGAAGATCTAAAAGATAAAACTCATAAAAAAATTCTGAAAAGACTGATCAATGATTCTGTTCGCATTGAGAGCCAGATGGACAAAGCACTGTACCTGGCCAGTATCAACAGATCAGAGACTTTGTATCTGAATCATTATGAATTAAAGGAAATTCTTGATAACCTGAAAGCCGATTGGGAGATCGTTAATGCAGATATTCCTGAAGATCTGGTTATTGTTGCAGATAAACGGGCACTTGAGAGCATTTTCAGAAATTTATTTGAAAATTCAGTTGCCCACGGGAAAGCAACAAAGGTGCATGTCAGCGCGGAAGCGTTAGGCGACGTTGCAAAAATAGAAATTTCTGACAATGGAACCGGGTTCGGGGGGAAAATTTCCGATCTTACTATTCCCTTTCTCAGGCATAGTGCGTCGAGCGGAAGCGGGATCGGACTTTATCTTGTGCGCAAACTGATTTCCAAAATGAACGGCAAAATTGAATTCGTGAATCCTGATTCCGGATTCAAAGTTACGCTGAACCTCCCTCTCTGGAGACAGGGATGAATCGCGCAAAGCTTCTCCTGGTAGAAGATGATCTTTCCCTGGGAGAAACGCTTAAAGAACGGCTCGAGAAAGAAGGATATATTTCCAGGTGGGCAAAGAACATCAGAACCGCAAAAGAAGAAGTGAAAAATTTTTCTCCAGACCTTATTATTCTGGATGTCGGACTGCCTGACGGATCCGGTTTCGATCTTGCGGCTGAATTATCAAAACAGATAAGCCATCCTCCATTCCTGTTTCTGACAGCTCTTGCCGGAGCACCGGAGAGACTCCGGGGTTTTGAACTAGGGGCAGAGGAGTATATTCCAAAGCCATTTCATCTGAAAGAATTATTACTGCGCGTGAAACATGTTCTGGGAGCCCACAGGCATGTGCGAGATGCAATCGCTTTGCGGAGAATAGAATTTAATTCATACGTTATTGACTTTGAAAGACTTATAATAATTTCCCCAGGGAAAGTGGAAATCCCTCTGTCTTTGCGTGATGCAGGTCTGTTACAACTACTGATAAGCGAAGAACAGCGGGTTGTAACAAGAGATGAAATACTGGATAAACTTTGGGGGGAGGAAAATTTTCCAACTAACCGGACGATTGATAATTCAATTGTTCGTCTCCGCGCAGCACTTGGAAAAAATGGACAAAATGCCATTAAATCAGTCAGAGGTGCCGGATACAGGTGGGTAGGAGAAAAAGGAAAGCAGGATGTCTAACGAAAAATTTCAAAATGCTCTGAATAAAAAAGCGCAGAAAATTCCGCCCGTATGGTTTATGCGACAGGCTGGAAGGTATCATAAACATTACCGGAAACTGAGAGAGAAACACAGTTTTATGGATCTCTGCAAGGTGCCGGAGCTGGCTGCAGAAGTCGCGCTCGGTCCTGTGGCTGATTTTGATTTTGACACTGCAATTCTGTTTTCTGATCTTTTGTTCCCGCTGGAAGGCCTGGGAATGGGGCTTGAATATACGGATCATGGTCCCCGGCTAGGCATGGCCCTTGACGAGAAAAATTTTTCCACCCTCGCATCGGCGGATAACGCACTCCAATTACTTCAATTCCAGAAGAAAGCTATCAGCCTTACAAGAGAGATGCTTCCGAATACAAAATCATTGATCGGATTTGTCGGGGGTCCGTGGACTCTCTTTACCTATGCAGTCGCAGGAAAACACGATGGAAGTCTGGTCCGGCCTAAAAAGTTAATCTCATTGAGGGAAAAATTTTTTAAAATTATGACGGATATTCTAAAAGAGAATATCCGTCTCCAGCTTGATGCTGGTGCGGAACTCGTAATGATATTTGATACTGCGGCAGGAGAGCTGTCTCCCTTCGATTTTAATGAGATCATTGTCCCCTTCCTGAAAGAAACAGGCTCCCTTTTTCCTGGCCGGGTTGGATATTATTCCAAGCAAACATCAATCTATCATTTGAATTATCTTTTTGGGATCCCGGGAATTTGTGGCCTTGGTTTCGATCACAGAAACAATATTTCCGATATTTTGCGTGTGCCCGATCGGGGATTCATCCAGGGAAATTTTGATCAGTCGCTTCTATTCCAGGATACATCCGATTTTCAGAAAAGTCTTAAAAATTTCATTAAACCGGTTAGGGAATTAAGCGATTCTGAAAGAGCAGGCTGGGTTTGTGGTCTCGGTCACGGAGTTCTCCCTGAAACACCCGAGGATCATGTAAAACTATTTGTGGAGACAGTTAGAAAGGAATTTGCCTGATGGATTCAAGATTAATTGCAAAGTATGACATCCCCGCCCCAAGATATACAAGTTATCCAACTGTTCCATATTGGTCCGATAGCCCGACTACATCTGAATGGCTGGAACATGTCAGGAATTCTATCTCAGGAGAGAATGCTTCGTTTGCAATGTATTTGCACATCCCATTTTGTGAGACTCTCTGTACTTTTTGCGGATGCAATACTTCAATCACAAAAAATCATTCTGTAGAGAATCCTTATATAGAAGCAGTAACAAGTGAATTTAATCATTACATAGCTGAGATCCCGGAACTCAGCAAGGTTGAATTGAAAGAATTACATTTAGGCGGAGGAACTCCGACCTATCTTTCCGAAGCAAACCTCAAATTGTTGTTAGGAAATATTCTATCCCGTCTAAACGTTAGCCGACACCCTGAATTTTCAATAGAAGTTAATCCGAGAAGAACAAGGAAGACACATCTTGAAGTCTTACGTGAATTTGGTTTTACAAGAATCAGTCTCGGGGTTCAGGATTTTGACCAGGAGGTGCAAAGACTTATTAACCGGAATCAGACTTTCGATGAAACAAAGGCTACAACGGATGACGCGAGGAGCCTTGGCTTTAATTCTGTAAACTTTGATCTGATTTATGGGCTTCCGAGACAAACAAAAGAATCTGTCCGAAAGACAATTGCGCAAACATTGGAACTTCGACCTGACAGAATTGCATTCTATAGTTATGCTCACGTACCATGGATTAAGGCGGCTCAACGGCTTTTCACAGAGGAAGATCTTCCAAGAGGAGAAGAGAAACGTGCGTTATACGAAATAGGGCGGGAGCTTTTTGAAAAGAATGGATATGCCGAAATTGGGATGGATCACTTTGCATTGAAAACGGATGGGCTATGGAAATCACATGAACGTGGCCATCTTCATAGGAATTTCATGGGATATACAGAAAATCGCACGGACCTGCTTCTCGGTCTTGGGGTTTCTGCGATTTCCGATAGTGGAACCTGCTTTCATCAGAATGAAAAAATTCTGAAGAAATATGAAAAGAAAACAATGGCTGGCGAATTTGCAACTCTGCGTGGACACAAACTCAGCGGCGAGGACATCCAGCAGAGAAATTCTATTCTGGATCTTTCTACTAAATGGGAAGTTACTCTTGCTCCGGATATTGCAGAAATTGTAAAGAATTATTTAAAGGTATTGGAAGAAGATTCTCTCATTCGCTGGGAAGGTGTGAAATTGATTATCACCGAATCTGGAAAACCCTTCCTCCGAAATATCTGCATGGGACTCGACTTTAAACTAAGAGAGCATTCGCCTGAAATGAAAGTTTTTTCACAGGCAATATAGGATATATCCAGACAGAATCTGAATACGAAAATTGCATAGGTCGCCAATGTCCTCATAAAACGAGGACTTGCGCTCCGATGAAATGAACTGACGATTTTTGAATAATCCCGTTATTTTCGGAATTTATATCGTAGTTTTCGAAAAACGACGATTGGTTCGGCGTAGGAAACGTGCGTTCCCGATGAAATATTTGAAACCATTGGGGGAACTCCACCGGCATACCATTTTTCCCGCAAAATGACCGGCCAATCCGAAATTTCCAGCTTTAAAAACATCGTGAACAAGGCTGTTTTTGACACCCCCAAATAATCCGCAAGCATTCCAAATTCTATCCAATCGGAGTTAATCGGCCTGAAATTCTTTCTGACCAAATTATCCTCTTCCT
>JAIOQL010000332.1 GCA_021413405.1 Leptospira sp. | reverse complement strand
AACTCCGCTGACAAAAAAAGTGTCTCCAAATCGAAGGAGGAGGGATGGAACATGAATTTTTTTTTTGTGACCTGGATGTTCCCATCAGGAAAATAATGCGGAATGAGAACAAAGCGGTTCAAAAAATCAGCGGAATAAAATACAACCATGGCTGATACAAGAGTTACAATCAGAGCGGTAGCCAGGAATGGTCCCACGGGAATCGATTCCGGTTTTATAAAATAGAGAATTACATGCTCCATTGTATTCACAGACCAGACAGAGATGATCAAGAATGGAGGGAAATTGTAAACCCGGCTCCTGGCACGCTTCCTATCAGCAAGTGTTGCAGAATCTTTTTTTTGATGAGCCAAAAAAACCGGCCAGAGAAAAATAAGGCTGCTCCCCATATAAAGAATTTCCACACCCAGAATAATAAATCTGACTGAGGATGAAAAATTAATCTGTTCATCTGGAAATTGCAAAAGATATTTTGAGACCAAAAAGGAGCCTGAGAATGCTGTGATGGTTCCGACAAATTCAGCAACAACACAAGGAAGAGCGATCAGGATATATGGGTTGAATTTTTTTATGAAAGATACAATGAATCCATCTGTTGATTCTGGATTGGTCATTCATCTGCTATTTTAGAATTTCGCGAAACGAAAAAGCAGAAAAAAATAAACTTTTAGCCTCTGAAGCGGATAAAACAAATAAAACATTGATTCTAACCCTGATCAGAACTATTCATGGTTATGGCAAAAGATGAAAATACTAATATAATATACCTAATCACTGGCCTCAGAGACATTTTTCTGACCGAAGTTGAACGCAGCTACCTAGGCATTGGGAATCTAACTCTCCGCCCGGCTGAAGGTGCTCTGCTTTGTCACCTGAAGGTTGGACAAAAGAAGACATTGAATGCGATTGCAGAGGGCCTCATGAGGGACCCTTCCTCAATTAGCCCAGTTATCAAGAGCCTAGAAAACAATGGATATATCTTGCGTAAGACGGACACAATTGATGCAAGGGTGAATTTTATTTCATTGACCGAAAAAGGAAAGGCAATGAGACAAAGAGCCTTGCGGGCGACACGAAAACTTTATATCCGTCTATTCCGGGGAATAGACGAGCAGGAACGAAAAG
>JAIOQL010000331.1 GCA_021413405.1 Leptospira sp. | reverse complement strand
GTGATCACCGCTTCGGCCGGCAACCATGCCCAGGGTGTGGCGCTGGCGGCCCAGGTGCTGGGCGCGCGCGCGACGATAGTCATGCCCAAGACCACGCCCGAGATCAAAATCGAGTCGGTGCGGCGCTTGGGGGCCGATATCGTCCTGCACGGCAATACCTATGACGAAGCGAGCGATCACGCGCACAAGCTCGCCGAGACGCGTGCGCAGACCTATATCCCGCCCTTCGATCATCCGCTGGTGATAGCCGGGCAGGGCACGGTGGCGATGGAGATCCTGAACTACTCGCAAGAATTGCACAGGCGAGAGTCAATGGACGAGGGATAAACGTAGACCAAAGCGGACAAAGAAATGGATCAGTGGATCAAAACAGTTTCCTTTCCAGACTCGGAGGAGCAATAACACAGACATATAATCAGGTGGCAGGCGTTGTTTCTGGCGGAACCGGATTTGTAGATGAGCGAGGAAGGTACAATGTAAATACCTGCTTTGTGGCCGGAACAAAAGTTCATACCAAAGATGGCCTGAAAAACATTGAAGAGATTAAAGCGAGTGACATTGTTCTTTCCTGTAACGAAAAGACGAAGACGATAGAATACAACAAAGTCGTCGAAACTTATATCCGTCAGGCGGAAGCGATCTACAAACTTAAATATGAAAACGGAAGGATTGTCGAAACCACAAACACCCACACTTTTTATATCGTTGGTTCGACGGGCTCACCAACCGGAAGGTGGGTTGAAGCGAAGGATTTGAAAGTTGGTGATCGATCTGCGTTGTCAAATGATTTGACTTTAGCGATTGTATCGATTGAAATTGACAAGAGAACTGAAACTGTATACAACTTTCAGGTCGAGAATGCACACACGTATTTTGTGACGGAAGATGGGGTGCTGGTGCATAATGCGGATCGGACTTACAATCCGAAAATTGTTATGGGAGTTACGAACACGGAATTCCTGAAAGAAGGTTCTCCGGAATACAATGCGAGAATGAAAGAATATGAAAAAGAACCTGGTTATTTTAATGTTGCTTTGAATAAACAGAGAGCAATGGCGAGAGTTAATGCAGATGGTATTATTGAATATCCGAATGGTGCTTTACTCCCAACTCCAATTGACAATGACTTCGGACCGAGTAAAACCAGACCTAATGGTCATGGAGGAACAGACGCTGCAATGCCACAGGGAACACCTATCAAATCAGTGAAAGATGGAAAGGTTCTTTATGTGTCTACAAATTTTAAAGAAAAGAATGAATCAGGTTCAAGTATTTATGGTGGATATGTATTAGTGGATCATGGAAACGGAGTAATTACACGCTATGCACATGCTAGTGATATTTTAGTAAAAGCTGGAGATGTAGTAAAAGCTGGGATGCCAATCATCAAATCCGGCAACTCTGGAAATTCCGAGGGGGCTCATCATCATTTTGA
>JAIOQL010000033.1:5968-6530 GCA_021413405.1 Leptospira sp. | reverse complement strand
ACTTGTTTCTGCTCTTGGCCCCTTCGGATCTTTATAATTAATCAGGACTCTTTGAAAATAATGAACTTTCCGACCGTCAGGAGTTACTTCAACACCATTGATAATCCTTCTTTCGTCTGCGAGCTCTTTCATTAAGAATTCGCCTCTCCCCCTGGGATCTTCAAAATCAAAATACTCAGAAGTGATATCACCCTTCTTTGCATTTTCATCTATTTGCGATAAGGTATATTTTACGCCGGGTTTCATCTCATGCCGGAATGACATTTTAAAATAAGGATTTAGAACTGTGTTGTTGATTTCCAGTTCAATATCAGAATAGGGACCATACCCGTGTTCGATGATGTTCTGAATAGCCTCTGTAACAGAAATCCGGACAGAATCAGGATCCAAACCGAGAATCGGTGCGTATTTCTTAATCTGATTTTTTATATCATACAATGAGCCTTGCTTTTCATTGATCCTGGTTCCAAATTCATGTTTTATTATTTCTTCACGCTTCAGCACTACTTTAAAGTGAAGAGACGCTATCGTCTGTGGAAGATAGGGAGATTTGGCAACTGCA
>JAIOQL010000033.1:0-5929 GCA_021413405.1 Leptospira sp. | reverse complement strand
CGATTCTATTGCGGGATTCATATAATTCAATGATTCTATGCCTAATTTGCAAAATCAATTTTTTTATTTAAAATTTTATGTTTTCCAAAATTATTTGTCTGACATAATACTACTTTCAGTCAAATATGTTTACTGATGAAGACTGCAAAGGATATTAAAAAAGTTCTCGTGGTCTTTAAAAAGACAAAATATGAACTCGATTCAGAACGCTACTCCAATCCTGATTTTTTACTGAAAATTTACAAAATTCAAAACGATTGCCATGACAAAGTTTTTCAATCACATGAAAGACAGACCCAAAGTAGAGAATTCATACGAAAAGAGGTCTTTCCCAACGGTGAGTTCATTTTTCGGGATGATCTTGATCGGATAAATTTAAGCAATTTTGAATTGATCGTTTCACATGGAGGCGACAATCATTTTACGTATGTTGCACATTATTCGTTAAATCACCTGATTTTGGGATGCAACTCAGATAGCCGGACCTCTGTTGGAGCGCTTCTCTCTTTCGAACCCGAGGCACTGTTACATTGCGTAAAAAATGGCTGGAATGGATCAAGAATCGAAGAATGGACTTTAATTTCGGTAAGTATCGAATATCCCAATGGAGAAACTGTAGAAACAGTTCAGGGAGTTAGCGAAATATCGATCAGAAATAACAGTCCGGATCTGACCAGCAGGTACATTATCCATCATATGAACAAAATTGAAGAACAAAAAAGCTCAGGCTTGCTACTTTACACAGGAGCAGGTTCTACGGGCTGGTATGCCTCCTGTGCGCAAAAAGGGAACCCTCCCCCTTCTTTTTCCAAAACCGAACCTTATTTCAGAGTCTATTCCCGTGAACTCGGAGCCAGGGAACAGGACAGATATAAGCTTACCGATTTCAAAGTTGAAAATAAATTTGTAGTAGTATCTGAAATGAATGGAGGAATTTCTGTTGACTCACTTCCCGAAAATATTTACGATTTCCCAGCAGGTGCCCGTGCAACATTTAAGGTCTCTGCAAAAAAACTGAATGTAATAACTAATTATGATAAATGAACATCTTTCAATAGAAAAAAAGAATATCCCGAACATTACTCTATACAGCCTTTCCGGCAGGCTCGACGAAAATTCATTTTACATGCTGAAAGATGAAATCGGTAGCGATGAACCAAAAGACAATATGATTTTGAATCTCGCCCACCTGAAATATATTTCCAGTTCGGGAATCAGGGCATTATTTGAAATCAAAAACAAGCTGGAAAATGGCGGGAAAAAGCTGATCCTCACAGAAGCTTCCGAAAACATCATCCGGATCTTCAGTCTCCTCGAGCTCTGGAAATCATTCATTCATTATGAAAAAGAAAACGAGGCGATAAGGAGTTTCAGCTCATAAAAGATCACTTCTCCTGATTACTTTTTCAAAAAAGGGAACATTTCCCACTTTTATGTTTAATATTTTCTGAATTATCTGTTCTTCTGTTACATTGTATTTTTTCATTATTTCCTGGTTTAAGGAGATTTGTCCAACAGTCATAAATTTAATTAAATTTTCATCTCCAGTTCTTAGAGGAATAAGCGAATTTATTTCTTCAAAAAAACTCTCAATCAGGTATCTATTTCCACCGGATATTTCCGGAAGAGGTGCACAACCGTGATCTGCTGTCAGAATGAGAATGAAATTATCCTCAAATTCTTTCTTTAAGAATTCAAATGTTTCACCTACCTGTCTGTCTGCTTCCGCAAATGTCTCTTCGGCTTCAAGAGATTCCCATCCGAAATAATGACCTGCTGCATCAGTCGCCTTGATTGTTATATATGCAAGGTCTGTGAAATCATCTTCATGCTTTTTCTTTTCAATAATCTCTGACCTGATTATATTCCTGAACATCTCCGCTTCATGTTTTGCTTCTGCAGGAGTCGCCATAATCAGACTCCAGTTTTTAAGAGCATCCTTTTCAGTATTTACTTTCAGACCGCGTTTTCCATTGGGGTATTCTTTTTTGAAAATCCTGAACGGGCTATACTCTTTAGTGATAGCAGGAAGCTTATAAAACCGGTTATCTGTGACCCATGCCGACTTTTCAGCGGAAAGCCAATATATAAAATCTTTATCCCCCTGAATACTGCTTCCTTTTATTGGTGATGACCCGTGACCTGCCATCCCGATCGATGCGCGAAGTGCGTAGCACTGACTGATGATTTCCGATTTGTTGGCAGACTCACTATCCAGAACATCGGCCAACGTTTCTGTCAGTAATTCTGAAGGATCCACTTTTTCCTCATCCGTAGCATAAATTTCATTTTTACCAAGTTTACCTTTGACCATCCGGAAGAATGTATTTCCGATTACACCATTTTCTTTCGGATAGGCTCCCGTTCCTATCGCGGCGTGGCCTACTGCGGTATGCGTATCCAGATGACCGATCTCTGCATTTTTGTAATATGCACTTTCAGACCGCAATTTCCGGATATTTTTATAGGCCTCAGGATGGGCTTCATAAAGCTGCTGCCCCCCCTGATCAATGACAATTGTAACAATGATCTTTGGCTTCCTCGTAGTTTTATTTAAAATTTCGTCTAACGCATCGGTCTTTACACCGTTTGGTTTCCGGATATTCAGTATCTTCGCAAGCGTAGGAACAATATGTTGTTGATTAATGATTTCTGAATATTCCCCTTTTCGTATCCACCCGGGACCATAAAAGGAAATAGGTATCCTTTTATCATAATAGTGTCCTGTAGAATGAGAAGTCTTTCCTAACAGGTATGAAACTGAATCCGTTGAATCTGAAACAGGAGGCCCCATGTCGCTGACTGCCCGTCCATATTTTGCAATTTCTTTTTGCAAATCCGATTTACGGAATGAAGAAACAGATTTTTTCATAATCCATTCCGATTCCATTATATTATACATTGCAGGGATCAGCACCAGATCAATTTCCGGCCTGAGTGAACTTTTTGCCATCTCAAGCGCTGTATCTTTTTTACAATCCAAAATAATGAAGTGGAACGCTAAGAAAATAAGAAGTGCGGCATTTTTATTCATACCGGCAATTTAATGGATAAATTTAAAAATTGCCAGAACAATTTCATAAAGTAAACGACAGGAGTTGACAGATTATTAGAATCGGTAACTGTAAATGTGAACTAATCCGGAATGAAAATCAATGAAAGCACTACAACTCCTCTGCATAAGATCTTATTAGCTTTATCTTTTTGCTTCTTTTTGCTCTTTGGCTCTTTCTATTTGTTGGTAAAGGACAGAAACAATATTCTTGAGAAAAATTACCAGCTGCTCATCGGATCCGGTAGCCCGGTTTTTGCAACCTTAACAGAATACCATCCAGTTTTAAGAGACGGGAAAAAAGATCATGTCTACACATATCTTGTTCCGGACGAAATGGGGAAACTCCATGAAATTACAGAAAGCGTTGACAACGTTACTAACCGGAAACTCAGAATTGGAGACACTGTTATAACCAAACGAAAAACAATTCAAATTTATGGAAAAGAATATGTGATTTCCAGAATTGAGGGGAACCAGGAAAATTTTCCAAATTTTAAATTGCTTGAAAATCTCGCAATTTCAGGTTTCTGTTTGGGAGGAATGTTTTTCTTGTCCGCAATCTACCATAAGTTTAAATAAAGTTTGGTATTTACTAAGAGCTATCAGATTCTTCGTTGTATCCAGAATGACAAATTCAACTTATTTCGTTTCTGCCTGATGCGGCTCAGATGACTTTGCATCAAATATATTCTCTTTTTTGAATATCAATTCCAGTTGAAATGGATTCTGTATATATTTAGCGGGATCCAGTTCAAAAGAAATGAAAGCTAAATATTTTTGATATTTCACTACATACATATGATCTGTGTAACGGATATAACCCAGAACATCCTTAATACCTCTCACCCAAATACTATCTGAAGTCACTTTCTCGTATTTTAGACTGGCAGGTTTGATCTGGGGAAGCAATTCTTTGCACGCAGGATAATCCCGCTTTTGAATTTCAGTTTTGAAAAGTCTTGTTAAATTGGATTCCAGTTTTTCTTTCTGAAGCTTCCCGGCATCAGGTAGAGTAGTGAAATAGTATTCATAATATTCCTTATCTAACACTCCCTGCTGATCCGCATTCTGGGCTGGCTGGGGCTGCCCCTGATTAGTTCCGGGATTCTGCTGGTTCTGATTACTTCCTTGACCAGGTTGCGGCTCTTTATTCTGCGGATTTGGCTTATCCTGGGAAAAAAGACCTATTGTGAAAACGCATAGTATGAATATAGCTCTCATTATAATATATATCGGAGAAATCATCGCACAAAATTTAATTTTTGTAAACATAATTTTGAAAAAATGCACCAAACCCTTTTCCGATGACTGTAGGTTTAGATCGCTATCCCTTTATTTTCGGTACTCTTTGAGCGGGATCATAAAAGAAAGTTTCTTGGGCAATATATTCACCCTCCCATCGTTGATAAGCAATTTCTTCCATATGCGTAGTGGTTTCATCTTTCCAATGAAAAGTGAAAATCCAGCGAATGACCACAAAATTTCCGTTTAAAAATACAGGCCTCACACAAGTGGAAGTTAAGGATTTAGCACGGGCCAGCACCTTGCGTTCATTGATAACTAGTAATCTCCGTCCTACGCGCGGCTCGGACTGATTCTCCTGCATCGACGCATCAATCGTATAAAATTCTTCAATTGCCTGGTCATGTTTATTTTCTTCGACCATCGCAATAAAGCTTTCTAACCGTTCTAAGCTAGGCATAAAAACCTCCAACTATATTCATAATTCTTAACCCGCGATCTCTGCGTTTATAGAATTTAGAACAGAATTCAAGACGTCAATTCTTCCAGGAGTCTATTCGACCTTTTGAGGAAAAGCCCCAACTCTCCTTCATCCAGAACTCTTGATGAGATTAAAGCGAGGTCATAGATTTCCTGTGCCAATAGCTTTGCTTTTTCCTGGTTTATTCCATCACTCCATTTCAATGCATTTTTTATTAATTTGGAACTCGAATTTAGAACCACTGTATGGTTTTTCAGAAGACCACCCTTTTCCTGATTCATTCCAAGATTCATTTCCATCATCCGCCTGATAAATTCCGGTAAAATAATCACAGCCGGAACGTCGCCGGATTTAAGAGCCTCAACTTTTATTTCCAGACCCTCCCTTCCGATGGCCGATTTAAAAAATTCCAGAATTCTGTCAGATTCTGTTTTATTATTCTGATCAAGAAGTCCGGGATCTGCGTTTTTATCTTTGACCTGGTCAGCTATATCTGAATCGACTCTCTGAAATTTCATCTCATTGTTCTTACCTTCAAGAAACTGAATGAAATGGGAGTCAATCCTGGAATCCACAAGAATTGCTTCGAGACCCTGCGACTTAAACAATTCCATAAAAACGGAGGATGCTTCTTTTTCAGTTGCATAATAGACAATATTGTTATTTTTTTCTTTATTGTTTGTCCAATAGTCATCGAGAGTTATGAATGATCCATTCGAAGATTTGAATAAAAGAATTTTATGAACTCCTTCATAAAATTTATCATCATTCATCATTCCAAATTTCACAAAGAGAGAAATCTCATCCCAGGTTTTTTCAAACGTTTCGCGGTCTTTTCCAAAATCTTCAATCAGCCTGTCCGAAATTTTCTTAACTATGTGTGAGGATATTTTTTTTACAAGAGGATCATTCTGAAGATAGGATCTCGATACATTGAGAGGCAGATCAGGAATATCAATTGTACCTTTCAGGACCGTAAGAAACTGGGGAATCAATTCGCTTGCTTCATCGCTGACAAATACATCATTGCAATATAATTTGATTCCGTTTTTACTCGCGTCAAGTTCGTGTTTCAGTTTCGGAAAATACAAAATTCCCTGAAGTTTGAACGGGTAGTCCACATTGAGATGAACCCAAAAATGAGGTTCCCC
>JAIOQL010000330.1 GCA_021413405.1 Leptospira sp. | reverse complement strand
TAGAATAGATCATTTGCACAATCTATCCAACTTTCGCAACTTCCTGATAAATCAGAAAATCGCGGGTCACACTACTATTTCAGTTTTCAAAGAACTTGGTTTTGCCTCGCTACACCTTTATATATATGCTGGTGAGGGGCGAAATGCCATTATATTTTAAAGGGATAGAGAGTCAAATTTTTTAATTGTTATAAATGTCCATGCATACTTCCGGGCTAAATGCCGGGATTTCGTTACTACTAATTAAGTGCAGCTCATCAGATGAATAGTTTGCCGGAACACAAATAAATTAATTTCCGGGCTGGATTATAACCATTCGCTCAACGCCATTTTGAAAAGGTGTCTGTCTTATTGCATTCATCGTTCTTTGATTTATCGAAACAACATTGAAATTCAATACAACAGCACAGGGAACTTCACGGTATTCGGTGCTTTTCGATTTGATTCTAAATGTAGATGAACCACCTTCAGCACCTAATTGCCAGGTAATAACGATTTCCTGTTTGTCGCTGCTCTGATTTATGAATCGCACATCGCATTCTCCGGGAAAAATGGAACCCGATTCAAGAAACAATAAACAGATTAGTAAGAGCTTCCCTCTCATTTTACGCTCCTATGGTTAATTATAATACTGTATACACGGAAAAAATTCAACAGAAAAGTGTAAAAAACATTTTTTTCTGATATGATTAATGTCAATATCGGATCGGTTGTGCGCCACAAACTTCGGGAGTTGCTATTTTTACTTTGAGTATTTTTATCATTCGTTTGTAAAAATTTAATGCGATAGTGATCGAAGCGTCGTCATAAATCTTGCATTCAATTTTTTTTGGAGCGACAGATTCGGGGGAAGTGACGGGCAAGATTTTGACGGAAGCTGAGAGCGCGACCGGGATTAGAGGTTGCGACTCGGGCTGGAAAAACTCAAATTGAGATGAATGATCCGGATTCACCAGAGGATTTTTGCAACAGCGGACTACAAGCTGACCAACCTCTAATCCCGGGATCGCCCGTGAATCGATGCTGATTCTTCAGGCTTTTACTGAGTCTTTTGCTCGTGCAAATTCCAGTTTTACCAGGTTCCCTGCAATGATTGCGAGGCTATCAATGTTGAAGTCACGGCAAAGATCAAGCCTTTCTGATTTCTGCTCACCTTTGAGTTTTGCTGCGGATCTTTCCATGAGGAGTCCAAGAATATATCTGGCTGC
Source organism: Leptospira sp. (assembly GCA_021413405.1). Taxonomy (GTDB): domain Bacteria; phylum Spirochaetota; class Leptospiria; order Leptospirales; family Leptospiraceae; genus JAIOQL01. Next base: position 2,975 of record JAIOQL010000330.1, on the reverse strand, counting down.
TGATTCCACAGTTTCCCAGGCATGTTCGGCTTTAATTCTGCTTTCTTCGATGCTGCGGTAAAGTTGTGCAACTTTGTCAAATTCTTCGAACACTTTCTTCAATTCGGCTGATTGAGTGAAAGTTTTCAATTCTGTTTCGAAATACTCGCGAAGGAATCCGTTAGGCGCCATTCCAGCAGCGACTCCACCTATCGCGGCAACTACCTGTAATTGTGAAGTTCCTTCATAGATTGTGAGGATTCTTGCGTCTCTATAGATTCGCGCGACATCATAGTCTTCTGTAAAACCTGATCCGCCATGAATCTGGACTGCGTCATAGGCAACCTTTACACATTGTTCGGATGCATAATATTTGGAAAGGGGTGTGAAAAGATCTGCGAGTTTCTCCCATTTTTTGATCTGCTCGTCAGCTTTTGCTTCTTTTTCGGAGAGGCCTTCGTGTTTAAAATGTTCCTTTCTCCAGATGTACATATCCACGCATCTTCCTGCTTCGAAGACTACGCATCTCATTGCAGCCAGTTCCCTTTCCATCCGGTCGAGCATCTTAGCGACGGCAGGAATATCTTTTATCGGTTTCCCGAACTGGATTCGTTCGGCTGCATATTTTTTACCTTCCGCATAGGCTGCCTGGGCAACGCCAACAGACTGGGCGGCTATCGTAACCCTTGCGGAGTTCATCATTCCCATTGAATATTTAACTAGTCCGAATCCTTCTTCTCCGATCAGAAGTCCCGGAGAATTTTCGTAGACCACTTCGCAGGTTGGTGAACAATGAAGACCCATTTTTTTTTCAATACCTGCAATGTGCACATCTTTGGCTTCTACAAGAAAAAAAGAGAGTCCACGGGCGCCACTTGTCGGGCTTCCGGTTCTTGCGAGAGTGAGGATTGCACAGGGCGCATCTATGTAGCCTGCTGCGTGAGTTATGAATCTTTTGGCTCCCGTAATTCTCCAGACTCCCTTTTCATCCTTCACGGCCCGTGTCTGTACATTCGGGAGATCTGATCCGTAGTTGGGTTCAGTGAGTGCCATCGCACAACTGATTTCGCCTGACGCAAATTTTGGAATCCAGGCGTCACGCATTTCGTCAGAGCCATACCTCTCTACAATTTCTGCTACGTTCACATTTCCGAAAGCCAGACAGAAAGCGGAATCGGCTCTTGCTGCAATTTCGATAATGATGCTTCCCATTGAAACCGGTAGCCTTAGCCCGCCATATTTCCTGGAAAATCCAATTGGCATAAGGCCAGATTCACGCATCAGGTTGTACAGATAATTTTGTGCGTCAGGGTAGACGACTTTACCGTTATCATATTTTAATCCGATCTTGTCCATTTCGGCACTTCTTGGAGCAACTTCTTTGCCCATTAATTCACCGAGAGAATCAAGAACTGAGTAATAATAATCGATAGCATCCTTTGTATTGGCTGGTGCCATTGCGAAATGATCGTCTTTAGATGACTCATAAGTTTTTGCGTCCCGAAAACCGTCTTCAACTTCTTTTACGATTTCGTTCCAGTTTGCGATTTGCTCTACCTGGAGAACCAGATCTGAATTGTCAGTGAAATAATTGCTCTGTATCATAGTAGCCTCAATTTAAATATCTCTTTTCATTTTAGCAATCAGCTTTTTTGTCAAATTATGACGCATGCGTCATAATTTCAACACGTATTTTTCCCGCAGATCACTTGAGATTCTGCAGGAAGTTCTGGAATTCAGATCAGATTTGTGATGGCTCCGTTTGTTGCAGATTGAACAAGTTTTGCATATTTCGCAAGTACACCTGTCGCATAACGTTCCTTCGGTTTCTTCCATGTCGAAAGGCGTTTTTTGATCTCTTCTTCGGAGATTTCCAGTTGCAGAAGATTTTTAGTGGCATCAATCGTTACTTTATCACCATTTTGAATAATTGCGATCGGTCCTCCGTCGGCTGCTTCAGGCGTCACATGACCGACGACCATTCCATGGGTTCCACCGCTGAATCTTCCGTCTGTCAGTAGTCCAACGTCCTCTCCAAGTCCTTTCCCGATAATTGCAGCTGTGACTGCCAGCATTTCCCGCATCCCCGGACCTCCTTTTGGTCCTTCATAACGGATTACGATTACATCACCTTTTTGGATTTTATCTGACATGATTGCTTCAAAACAATCATCCTCCGAATCGTATACTTTTGCAGGTCCTGTAATTGAAAACCATTTGAGACCTGAAATTTTTGCTACGGCTCCATCGGGAGCGAGATTTCCATGAAGTATTACCAGCGGTCCGGACGGGAAGAGGGGATCGGATGTTCTTCTCACAATGACCTGTTCCTTTGTGAGATCCGGCATTGACGAAAGATTTTCGGCTATAGTCATCCCGGTAACCGTGAGGCAGTCACCATGTATCATTTTTTCCTTTAAAAGATATTTCATCACTCCGTGAACTCCTCCTGCCTTATCGAGATCAATCATGGAGTATTTTCCACCTGGTTTTAAATCTGCGAGATGCGGAGTTTTTTTGCTTATACGGTCAAAGTCGTCGAGTGTCAGCCCGACACCGATTTCCCGGGCAATTGCGATCAGGTGCAGAACCGCATTTGTAGATCCGCCGAGAACGAGTACCACTGTTATTGCGTTTTCGAATGCTTTTTTTGTAAGTATCTGTTTCGGAGTGATATTCTTTTTTATCAGATTCATCAGTGCAAAGCCGGCCTCGTAGCAATCATTTGCTTTTCTTGAGCTGACTGCGGGCATTGAAGCGGAACCGGGGAGGCTCATTCCAAGTGCTTCTATTGCAGAGGACATTGTGTTCGCTGTGTACATTCCTCCGCAGCTTCCGGCACCCGGGATTGCATTTTGTTCTACACGGATAAACTCTTCTCTTGTAATTGTACCGGCATTGAATTTTCCTACGGCTTCAAAAACGGAAACAATATCCACATCGTGTCCATCACAGACTCCCGGCATGATTGTTCCGCCATATATAAAGAGTGAAGG